>CAJUEB010000059.1 GCA_910585135.1 uncultured Eubacteriales bacterium | reverse complement strand
TGAAAGGCCTTAGGGAATACCTGGATATGCCGCATGTCCGCTCAGCGTTGATCCGGGATGGCGAAAACAGGGTCTGTGCGATCGCGGCGGTGAACGAGCTAGAGACGGGACAGCTTTATGAAGCGTTCCGCGATGTGCGGATCGCTTCGTATTTGCGGGAAAAGGCCACAGGACGGATGCTGGTCATTAGAGGGCTTTATTATTCTTCCGGCCGGGATATGGGAAACCTCGTCCAAATCATGATGACGGAGGTCTTGGCCGAAGCGGTGGCGAAGGATATTACTTATGCGATTTATCATTCTCTGGAGGAGGGGCATAATAAAAATATCATAGATGTATTAAAACGGCAGGGCTTCACGGAGATGACCATAGACGGAAACGAAACGGGTGTTTATGAAGTCAATATGAAAGAACCCATTGCCGTGATCGAGAATATGGATACGGTATTGAAAGCACCATTTAATACAAACCCGCGGATCTTGGATGTGCTGGAACAGACTCACGCCGATATGCAGCAGGCGCTGACCGGGTTACATCCGGGTAACCTGGTGCTTTCCTTCAACGCAGGCATCATGCATCAGAAAATCGTCAATATGGTAACAAAGACTAATGGCGTTCCGGGATTCCCATTACCGGAGCGGAAGCTGGGCGATTATATGTGCGTGCCTTTTGGAAAAATCCTGCGGGGCATGGCAGTGCCAAACACCGTGACGAAGACGCTTCATACGGAGAAAATGTTTTCTTCCAAGCTAGACCGCTTCACCATCGAGGAGTATCCGATGTATGCCGCTATACCAGACCAGGTGAGGACGATCAAATCGTTCAACAGGCCGGTCATCCTTGTAGACGACCTGCTCCATAAGGGCTACCGCATGAAAGCGCTGGACCCTGTATTTAAGGAAAACGGACTGGAAATAAGAAAACTGATCACAGGGCTTCTTTCGGGACAGGGCAAGGATCTGATGACGATACAGGACAGGGAGGTAGAAAGCGCATATTTCATACCGAATCTCAAGAGCTGGTTTGTGGAATCGACTCTCTGTCCGTTTATCGGTGGCGACGGCGTGCAGAGCGAAGAGAAAGCAGGCGCGAATCTGATCCCGTCCATCAATTTGCTGCTTCCATTTGCTGCACCGGGTTTTCTTTCCGCATTTCCGCGGGAAGCCGTATACGAGCTGTCCAGGGTATGCCTTGAAAATGCGGCGAAAATATTCAGCGTGCTGGAAAAGGAATATCAGGTGTTATTTGAACGTAAGCTGACCCTCAAGCGGCTTTCGGATGCGATCCAGTCGCCGCGTATGCCGAATGGCGCGAACCGGGTATCCGCTGATTTTAACTTATCGCCTTCCGTATATATCGCAGATTATATGGAACGGCTGGCGAGATTGGAGAGTGCTTTGAAATGAGATATATCAGTGAACTGATCGATGGAAACAGGAAATTTTTCAAAAAAGAACAGTCGGTCATCCTGCCTTATGCAGAAGCGGAGACGCATATTCTAAAGCGAAGATGCAGGCTCAACCTGTTGGCATTGGGCGATGTAGGCGGCATGGTGCTTACGGGGCTTCGCCTTCTGGGCGGGACGCGGGCCGGCGAAAAAGCTGCGGACGGCGCATTGCTGCTTGATCAGATCGGTATTTACGATTTGAATGAAAAGCTGCTGCGGCGTTATGAACGGGAGGCTGGACAGATCTGCTTTCCTGATGGGAGGGAGTTGCCGCCCGTGCGGATCTTGGCAGAGGATGAACTGTTTGACTGCGACGTTTTCGTGTTCTGCGCTTCCAAGGGCGTTCCCCCGGTAGGCGCTGGCGGTGATGTGCGCATGGCGCAGCTTGCCGCAAACAAGGAGCTTGTATCTTTATATGGCAAGAAAGCCTTCGCAGCAGGTTTTGAAGGGATATTTGCCGTCGTGTCAGATCCGGTCGATCCCTTGTGCAAGGCCGTGCTTTCATGCGGCTTGCAAGAAACACAGGTGCAAGGTTACGGTCTTGGTGTCATGCATGGCAGGGCATCTTATTATGCGGCGAAAGATGTGCGTTTTTCCCGCTATTTACAGGAAGGCAGAGCCTTTGGACCGCATGGGGCGGATCTGGTCATTGCTGACAGCATCCGGGATTATGACCATGAGTTGTCGATGGAGCTTACGGCACTTGCAGTCCGGTCTAATCTGGAAACAAGGGCGGATGGCTTTAAGCCGTACATCGCTCCGGCGCTTTCCTCCGGCGCGATTTCCCTGATAGAAACGCTAACTGGCGGGTGGAATTATTCTTCGGTCTATTTTGGAGCGGGCGGCAGTGGCGCTTTTCTGGGATGCAGGAACAGGCGCACCTGCCAGGGCATCGAAATCGAAGACCTTCCGCTCACGAAGCAGCTCTTCGCACGGATCGAACGCGCTTATAAAAACTTGGAAACTTTATAAAAACCTAGCGATACGATGTTGCGATGTTGGAGATACGGAGATATTATGAAAGAATTGATCATTATCAATCCGTTTTGCCCGGAGGCAGATAAAACGGAACGCTTAGAGGCGATCGTAGCCCATAGCACGAAAGGCTGTAAGACCAAAACGCTGACGACAGCGGAGGAGGTCGAGGCAGCAGATTTGCGAAACAAGAGGATTTTATTTACCATTTCCCTCGGACAGTCCGGCATCAACCTCAGCCTATACGGCATCCTGAAATACTTCCGCCTGAACCGGGAGGCGCTTACAGGCGCGGTAGGCGGCGTGATTCTGGATGGAAACTGTGAGTTTTACACGAAATCTACCGGGCGGAGCGTAGTCTTTACGGCCAACCGGGCGGGCTGCACGTTTCCCGGAAGGCCTCTTGTAGAGGGAACGCGCACGCTGAAAAATTATAACATACAGGCACAGAACCTCCACACTGATAATATCGGTGCTTATATGGCTGCCGGACAAGAACTGGCAAGCAATATCCTTTGCTACGAACCGGTCAGGAAGGAACATCCGAAGATCCTGGCGCTTCACGCCAGCAACGGCAGGACATCCAATACCTTAGCCCTTTGGGACATGGTGAGAAAGCATCTGCCTGAATGCAGCATCCATGAGATTTCCCTGCGAAACGGTTCTGTGGTAGACTGCCGGGGTTGTTCTTATGAGGCGTGCAGGCATTATGGGGAAGAGGGCGGCTGTTTTTACGGCGGACCGATCACCGAGAAGGTGTACCCGGCGATCCTCGATTGTGATGCTCTGGTGATGATCTGCCCCAATTACAACGATGCGCTGGGCGCGAACCTGACCGCCTTTGTCAACCGCATGACGGCCTTGTTTACAACGCACAGGTTTTATGAAAAATCGCTCTTTGGGATCATCGTATCAGGCTACAGCGGCGGTGATATCGTTGCCGAGCAGCTGATCAGCGGACTTAATATGAATAAAACCTTTGCTTTGCCGGGGAAATTTGCTATACTGGAAACGGCTAACGACCCCAAAGCTATCCTCAGATCGGAGGAGGCGGCGCAGCGGGGCAAGGATTTTGCAGAAAATATCAGAAAACATTTGATTAAAGAGAACAAGAACCCTTGATAAAAGGGTTTCGCATATTCGGGAAAGGAGGCAATATCATGACGGAAGCGATGGACATGGATACACGCATGCAGCAGTTTGATGAAGATGTTGAGACCATCTTGCAGCTGCTTGATGACAAATCATATTTTAAAGCGAGAGATGAGATCCTGAAACACAATGAGGTCGATATTGGCGAGATTCTTGAAGAAGTATTGGAAGAATTAGGCGTAGAAAAGACGATCATTATATTCAGGATGCTGCCGAAGGATGTTTCGGTCGAGGTTTTTTCCCACCTTCCATCTGACGACCAGCTCGAAATCGTCCAGGGGATCACGGATCGGGAAATCAGCTATATCATCGACGAGCTGGATTTTGACGACAAAATCGACGTGCTGGAGGAGCTTCCGGCAAATATCGTAGACAAGATATTGGAAAAGACGCCCAAGGAAGAGCGAAAGCTGATCAATACGTTCCTCAATTACCCGGATACCTGTGCGGGCAGCCTGATGACCCCGGATTATATCAGCTTGCAGGAATCAATGACGGTAGGGGAAGCGATGGCGCACATCAAGCGGGAAGGCATGGACAGCGAGACCGTGTACACCTGTTATGTAAAAAAGGGCGGCAGGAAGCTGGAAGGCATCGTGTCACTGCGTTCTTTGGTAGTAGCGGACGATGAGATTAAGGTATCGGAGCTGATGAATACGGACTATGTGTATGTCAATGTGTATGACGACCAGGAGGAAGTCTCCGAAATGTTCAAAAAGTACGGGTTTCTGGCGATTCCGGTCGTTGATAAGGAACACAGGCTGGTAGGCATCATCACCGTAGACGATATTCTGGATGTTATTGAGGAAGAGACGACCGAGGATATCGAGAGAATGGCCGGGATCATGGACGGTTCGGATACGGAGTACCTGGATATAGGCGTTTTCCGGCATGTCAAAAACAGGCTGCCGTGGCTGGTTTTCATGACGGTGGCATTGATGCTGACAGGGACGATCATCGCAAGGTTTGAAGCAGTCCTGTCCCAGGTGATCGTGCTGGTTTCTTATTTGCCGCTTTTGATGGGGACAGGCGGCAATACGGGGACGCAAGCGGCTACACTGGTGATCCGTGGATTATCCTTGGATGAAATCGATTTGAAGGATACGCTGAAGGTGCTGTGGAAGGAACTGCGCATCAGCGTTATCCTGGGGATTATTTTGAGCTTGTTCAATTTTGCGAAGGTCGTGCTGGTCGATGGCCAGAGCGTGATGATCGGGCTGACCGTTGCGGCTGCCATGATCGTGGTTGTCATGTTTGCCAAGCTGCTGGGTGGGCTTTTGCCGATGGGAGCAAAAAAGCTCGGCATCGACCCTGCACTGATGGCAACGCCGATGATATCTTCTATCACCGACATGGTTTCTGCCGTTACGTATCTTCTTATTGCATCGCTTCTGCTCGGGATCGCACTGTAAACACGAACCGGGGCAACTCTTTTGATGGAGAAATTTATGGAAAAAACAGGTTTAATTACGCGCGAATATGTAAATACTGTAATTAAGAAGAGGCCACGGGACATACATAAGGGGCAGTGTGGCAGGGTCTTGATCGTTGCGGGATCTTCTGGTATGGCAGGCGCAGCCGTTCTGGCTGCAAGAGGCGCATTGAAATCAGGAGCGGGACTTGTGACGGTAGCAGTTTCCAGGGAGCTGTTTCCTATTTTGCAGACGGCAGTGCCGCAGGCGACCTGCATGGATGTTTCCGAAGGTTTTTCGAATCGGTCTTTTGACCTTTATGGTGCGATTGCCGCAGGTCCGGGATTGGGGGTAGATAAGCGTAGTTACCTGTTAATAAAAGAAATACTTAAAAAATACGAGGGTACTGTCGTTCTGGATGCAGACGCACTCAATTCATTGTGTGCTTTTGAGGAAGGATTACAGTCCCTGAAGGAAAAAACTGCATCCGTGATATTAACGCCGCATCCGGGCGAAGCAAACAGATTGCTGGCGGCACTGCGCAAGCCGCCTCTGGAAGAGACGGGGCGGATTGCCGCTGCCGAAACATTGAGCAGACGGACAAGCTCTGTCGTTTTGTTAAAAGGTGCAGATACTGTGGTGACATCGGAAAACGGCGGCACATATATTAATACCACGGGAAATCCGGGAATGGCAACCGGTGGCAGCGGTGATGTACTGACAGGCGTCATTTCCGCGATTGCCGCATCGGGTGTCAGGCCCGTTGACGCAGCCAGGGCAGGCGCTTTCATGCATGGTCTTGCAGGCGATATCGCCGCGAAGGAGCATGGAGAGTGGGGGATGACCTCGGTCGATATTGAAGCGGCGCTTCCGGCTGCATTTAAAACAATTGTAGGAAATTGATCCTGCCGCAAGGCAGGCATAAAAGGAGTGAGAGGACTTGAGCATTAAAAAGGGAGATCTTTATTTTGCTGATTTAAGTCCGGTAATGGGCTCCGAACAGGGCGGGGTAAGACCTGTCCTGGTAGTACAAAACGATGTAGGAAACAAATTCAGCCCGACGATTATCGTCGCGGCAGTTACGTCAAAGAGAAATAAGGCCGACCTTCCGACCCATGTGGAGATCGCAGCGGACGGAAACGGCTTATCAAAGAATTCAGTCGTATTATTAGAACAGCTTAGGACAATCGATAAAAGAAGATTAAAAGAAAGAATCGGAACAATTGACAAAACCCATTTACCGGAAGTGAATGAGGCATTGAGCGTAAGCCTCGGGATCGATCAAAATTCATTTTTCTGATGTATAGAAGGGCTGCTTTGTCAGCCCTTTTTATATAAAAATAAACAATGGAGGAAGCTATGGATATCAAAACGCTGGAAAAGACAGCATCACAGGTTAGAATCGGAATCGTGAAGGCGATACATAACGCTGGTTCAGGGCATCCGGGCGGTTCGCTTTCCGCTGCCGATATCGTCACGGCGCTGTATTTTGATGAAATGAACGTAAATCCAAAGGAACCGGACATGAAGGGGCGTGATAAATTCATCCTTTCCAAGGGACATGCAGGTCCTGTCCAGTACGCTGCATTGGCAGTAAAGGGATTTTTCCCGCTTGCGGATTTCATGACGCTGCGGAAGCTGGGATCGAAATTCCAGGGACATCCTGATCGCAATAAAGTTCCCGGAATTGAAATGTCCACAGGTTCGTTAGGACAGGGGTTTTCCGTTGCCGGGGGCATGGCCATGGCAAACAAGCTCGATGGTGATCCGGGAAGGATCTACGTACTCCTGGGCGATGGCGAGCTTCAGGAAGGCCTTGTCTGGGAAGCGGCGATGTCAGCAGCGCACTATAAGCTGGACAACCTGGTGGGAATCGTGGATTGGAACGGCTTACAAATAGACGGTAAGAACGAGGATGTTATCACGGTAGCGCCGATCGCCGAAAAATTTGCGGCCTTTGGCTGGAATGTCGTGCAGATCGACGGCCATAACTTTGAAGAAATTCTCGGCGCTTTTAAAAAAGCAAGGCAGTGCAAGGGAAAGCCGACGATGATCGTTGCGAAAACAATCAAAGGAAAAGGCGTTTCTTTCATGGAAAACGAAGCAGGATGGCATGGCAAAGCGCCTGATGCGGCGCAGACAGAGCAGGCGGTAGCAGAGCTGGGAGGTGAACGGTAATGGCAGATAAAATGGCGACAAGGCAGGCTTACGGCAAAGCGCTGGTCGAGCTTGGTGAAAAATATCCGCAGCTCGTTGTGATGGATGCGGATCTTTCCAAGTCTACGATGACAGCGGAATTTGGAAAGACGTACCCGGACAGGTTTTTTAACATGGGGATTGCCGAACAGAACCTGTATGCATCGGCGGCGGGCCTGGCACTTTCGGGAAAGATCGTATGCGCCAGCACTTTTGCGATGTTTGCATCCGGGAGAGCGTTTGAAATCATCAGAAATTCCATCGGCTATACGAAAGCAAACGTAAAGATATGTGCGACGCATGCGGGGATCACGGTTGGCGAGGACGGCGCGAGCCATCAGACCTTCGAGGACATCGCCTTAATGCGGACGATTCCGGGCATGACCGTCATCAATCCTTCCGATGGCGTATCCGCCAAAAAGCTTTTGGAGCAGGCGGTAGCGATGAACGGTCCTTGTTATGTGCGGCTTGGACGTGCCGCAGTGCCGGTATTTTACGATGCGGCGGCGGACATTACCTTGGGGAAGGGAAATACGCTGCGCGATGGAAACGACGTGACGGTAATCGCTACGGGCATCATGGTAAATGAAGCCGTCATGGCGTCGGAAAAGCTCGCTGCGGACGGCATTTCCGTGCGGGTAGTGGATATTCATACCATCAAGCCGATCGATGCGGAAATCATCATCAAGGCCGCACGGGAAACGAAAGCGATCGTAACGGCAGAAGAGCATTCTATCATCGGCGGGCTTGGCAGCGCAGTCGCAGAGGTCGTGGTAAAGCATGCACCAGTCAAGATAGCGATGGTGGGGCAGCAGGATACTTATGGGGAATCGGGGAAGCCTGATGAACTAAAGAAAAAATATAAAATGACAGCCGATGATATCGCTGCCGCTGTCAGGTCAGTTTTGGCATAGGAAGCGTTTTGATACGACAGGAAGCGCCTTGATCATGCGTTTCACCGGCGAATGCTGATTTTATCGGACAAAATGGAATAAACGGCCTCCTTTTGTAATAAGTTCTATAGGGTGGAGCTTATGAAAAAGGAGGTTTTTTATTGTGAAAATAGGGAAAAAACGGGACGGTGCGGAACAGAGGCGTTTTGGCGGCAAAAAAAAGCTCTTGGCTGCGGTCGTTTTGATTGCAGCGCTGGCGATATGCGCAACCTTTGCATTTATGCACTTTTTTAGCGGAGAAAAGGCAGTAAGTTTTGAAGAAGTGAAGGAAAGCCAGATTCCAAAGGACATTACATCCGATGTCGTTCCTGAATACAAGACGCTGGAGCGTGCGCTTGCCTGCGTCGTGGATGATGATGTCTATGTCATAGTAACGCGGGGCGAAAAACCGACATCCGGGTTTGCCGTTTCGGTAGACAGGATCGCACTGGAGGAAAAGGATGGCAAAAACAATCTGATCGTATACGCTTTGTTTGAAGACCCGCAGAAGGAAACGGCGATTTCACAGATTATTACATATCCTGTCTGCATCGTCAAAACGGATTTGGCAAAGCTGCCCGACAGCATCGAGCTTCGGATACAATATTAGCGGCGTGTACCATAGCAGGAATATTCACAAATCCATCACGCAAAATTGACAAAAATCCCGAATATAACTGATATTTCTCTGTGAAATCTTGAAAAAAACAGTTATCTGTAGTACCATGAAACTGTATGTTTTGTGGGAAGGAAGGGATAAGAACGTAGATGATTGTATTTAACAATGTCACAAAACGCTATAAGTCGAACATAGGACTTGATAAGGTATCCGTAAAGATCAACAAAGGTGATTTCGTATTTCTGGTAGGCCCCAGCGGAGCTGGGAAGTCTACTTTTATCAAGCTTATTTTAAAGGAAATAGATGCAGATTCGGGAAGCATTAAAGTGCGGGGCAACGAAGTTACTACCCTGTCCAATCGGCAAATCCCTAAACTGCGGAGAAATATCGGTATCGTTTTCCAAGATTTCAGGCTGCTGCCGAAAAAGACCGTTTATGAAAATGTTGCTTTTGCGATGGAAATCATTCACCAGCCGAGAAAGCTGATCAAAAAGAATGTGCCGCAGGTACTCAGCATGGTGGGAATTGCGGCAAAAGCCGACAAATACCCGGACGAGCTTTCGGCAGGAGAGCAGCAGCGGGTTGCCATAGCCCGGGCGATCGTCAATAAGCCCAGAATCCTGATCGCTGACGAGCCGACTGGTAATTTAGACCCAGATACTGCCTGGGAAATCATGCAGCTTTTGAACCAGATCAACATGAGGGGAACGACGATCGTCATGGTGACGCATGCGAAGGATATCGTAGACAAAATGGGAAAGCGCGTGATCGCGATCGAGAAGGGGCGCATCGTCAGGGACGAATTCGGCGCTTATGGATTTGAAGAAGAACTGGCGTCCATGGAAATGAGCCAGGATACGTTGCAGAGCAAGAGGACCTTCCGCTCCAGGTTTAAGAGGGGAGGCATTTTGTAATGAAAAGTTTTTTTTATACACTAAAACAGGCATTTTTGCAAATTTTCAGAAATAAAGCGATGTCACTGGCATCCATATTCGCCATCATGGCGATGCTGCTCATATTGAGTATCTTTTTTATCCTGGTGATCAATATCAATACGGCTGCACAGGCGATTCAACAGGATTACGACTCCATCGAGTTGTTTTTGAAGGATGGGACGAGCGAGGAACAGGCGCATGAAATCATTGCGGATTTTGAAAAAGAAAAGGGCGTAGAAGACGTCTATTATAAGACGAAGGCAGACGCGATGGCTGATTTCCGGACAAGATGGGGCGACAATGCATACCTGCTGGACAGCCTCAGCGAAAATCCATTGCCGGATTCCGTGGTCATCCTCATTTCGGATTTGGAGCAGGCCTCTGATTTAGCGAAGGACGCCGCCACTTATGATAGCGTCGAGGATGTGAAGTTTTATAAGGACACGGTGGATAAGCTGCTGAAAGCGACCCATTTCATCCAAATCGCGGCGGTCGTGGTCATGGTATTTTTGATTATCGTATCCGTTGTCGTCGTGACCAATACCATCAAGCTTACGGTCGTGAACCGCTCCAATGAGATCAGTATCATGAAATACGTCGGCGCGACGAACTGGTTCATCAGGGGACCGTTTTTAGCGGAGGGCATCATCATCGGGATGATTTCCGCCGGTATTTCGATCGGGCTATCCGCGGTAATCTATAAGCAGCTGATCGAAGTCCTCGGCGACCAGATGGTATCCATGCTGTCTGTGCCGATGGTGCCTGTGGACTTTCTGGTCTTGAATTTCCTGTGGATTTTCCTGGCCTTGGGTATCAGCATCGGTGCTTGCGGCAGTATTATTTCCATGAGAAAGTTCTTGGATAAGTGATAGGAGAGGAAGCAAATGAGAAAGAACAGATTGATGATTGTAATTGCGGTAATGCTGGCATTGTTCCTGTCCGTGGAAACCGCAACAGTGAGTGCGGCGTCTCTCAGCGATTTGAATAGCCGGATCAAAGAAAACCAAAAGAAACTGGAAGAAGGCAAAGCGCAGGAAAGCAGCCTGGCAACCCAGGTATCTGCGCTCGAAAAACAGCTTGGGCAGCTTGAAAGTGCAATCAGCGAAGGGGAAGCAAGGCTCGTAGTGTTAGAGCAGGAGCTGGCGGAGGCGCAGAAAAAGGTAGAAACGCAGAACGAAAACCTCAACGCCCGCCTGCGAAATATGTACAAGAGCGGTTCGATCGGTTTTGTTGATGTCCTGCTGGATTCTGGCAGCTTTTCGGAATTTTTGACTAACTTGGATCTGGTGGAGCGGATCTACAGCAGCGACCAGACCGTATTGAGCGATCTGGAGGATGCCCACCAGGAAGTAGAGCAGAAGAAGCAGGAGGTGGAGACCCTTCAAGCCGAACTGAAAACATCAAAAGAAGAGACGGAAAAGAGCAAGGCGACAGTGGAGGCAAAAAAGGCTGAAATCGCACAGTCCAATGAAGAACTGGATAAGATGATCGATGCGGACAAGGCAGAGGCCGATGCGCTGGTAGCGGAGCTTCAGAAATCGAAAACGGTAAGCTCCAGCAGTGACTCTACATATTCCGGCGGCGTACTGGCATGGCCAGTTCCCGGATACGGGCGCATCACATCCCCGTTTGGATACCGAAACCATCCGATTTCGGGAAGCTATAAGATGCATACCGGCATTGATATCGGTACATCGGGCGCTACGCCTCCGATCGTGGCAGCGAACGGTGGTACGGTGATTTATTCCGGCTGGAAGGGCGGCTATGGAAAGGCGATCATGATCGACCATGGCGGCGGCATCGTCACGCTGTATGCCCACTGTTCCTCCCTGCACGTCAGCAAAGGCGCGAGTGTTTCGCGGGGACAGACGATTGCCAATGTGGGATCGACAGGCAATTCTACAGGACCGCATCTTCACTTTGAGGTAAGGCAGGATGGCGCTTACAAGAATCCATTAAATTATTTGCGATAAATGGTAAGGGGACGGGATTGTTTGTATGAGAAGGGCAGAAGCGATATTGATTGAGCTGCTTCGCAAAAGAGGGATCTGTTCACCTGCGGAGCTTGCTGAATTTTTATCTGACAAGCCAAAGAAAACGTATGATCCATTCCTGCTTTTGCATATGGAAGCGGGAGTGGATTTGCTGTTGTCAGAGATAAAAAAAGGGACGAAAATTTGCATCTATGGCGATTACGACGCAGATGGCGTCACCTCCGTGTGCATCCTACTGCATATCATCGGTATGCTGACGGATAACGTTACTTATTATATTCCGTCGCGGTTCGATGAGGGGTATGGCCTCAATCAGGCTGCCATTTCGAACATCTACAGGGATGGAGCAGGGCTTTTGCTAACGGCAGACTGTGGAAGCACCTCTTATCAAGAGATAGAATTTGCGAAAAAGCTGGGTATGAAAGTAATCGTGACGGATCATCATAGCATCGATGAGGAAAAGC
>CAJUEB010000058.1 GCA_910585135.1 uncultured Eubacteriales bacterium | reverse complement strand
GCGAGCTTCACTGCATCGGGGCGACCACGCTGGACGAATACAGGAAGTACATCGAGAAAGACGCCGCCCTGGAACGAAGATTCCAGAAGGTGCTGGTGGATCAGCCGACGGTAGAAGATACGATTTCCATTTTGCGCGGTTTAAAGGAACGCTTTGAAATTCATCATGGCGTGCGAATCACCGACAATGCGCTGATTGCATGCGCGACGCTTTCCGAGCGGTACATCAGCGACAGATTTTTGCCGGATAAGGCCATCGACCTGATGGATGAAGCTGCATCTAAGATCAGGACGGAAATCGACAGTATGCCGGCGGAGCTTGATGAAATTTCCAGAAAGATCATGCAGCTGGAAATTGAAAAACAGGCGCTGGGCAAGGAAAGCGACACCGCTTCAAAGAGCAGGCTGGAGGCTTTGGAAAAGGAGCTTTCACAGCTGCGGGATGAGAGCAATGCGATGCGCGCGCAGTGGGAGGGCGAGAAAAAGGCTATCACGGAGGTTAAGGCGGTCAAGCAGCAGATTGAAGATGTAAAGCATGAGATGGAGGAAGCGGAGCGCAACTACAATCTGGAAAAGCTGGCACAGTTAAAATACGGAACGCTTCCTGATCTCGAGAAAAAGCTGGAGCTGGAAAAAGAAAAGGCCGAAGAGGCAAAGGAAGCCCGTTTGCTGAAAGAAGAGGTTACAGAGGAAGAAATCGCAGAGGTTATTTCCGGCTGGACCGGGATTCCTGTCAGCAAGCTGGTGGAAAGCGAGCGGGAAAAGCTGCTTCACCTGCCGGAGATCCTTCATAAGCGGGTTATCGGACAGGAGGATGGCGTAAAGGCGGTAGCCGAGGCAGTCCTGCGGGCAAGGGCAGGGTTAAAGGATGAACGCCGCCCGATTGGTTCATTTATCTTTTTAGGACCGACAGGCGTCGGCAAGACGGAGCTGGCGAAGGCTCTTTCGGAAGCGCTCTTTGATTCGGAAAAGAACATGGTTCGTATCGATATGTCCGAATACATGGAAAAGCATTCCGTATCGAGGCTCGTGGGAGCGCCTCCGGGATATGTGGGTTATGATGAAGGCGGACAGCTTACGGAAGCGGTCAGGAGAAAGCCGTACAGCGTGATTTTGTTCGATGAAATCGAAAAGGCGCATCCTGATGTATTTAATATCCTGTTGCAGCTTCTGGATGATGGTCGGCTGACGGATAACCAGGGCAGGACGGTGGATTTCAAGAATACCATCGTGATCATGACCTCCAATCTCGGCAGTAACTATCTGATCGATGGGATCAAAGCCGATGGAAGCGTGGATGATGATGTAAAACAACAGGTAGAGGATGAGACAAAGAAGTATTTCAGGCCGGAATTTCTCAACAGAATTGATGAAATCGTGGTATTTTCACCACTGAGTGAGGATCAGATCGTCAGGATCATAGAGCTGGCAATGAAGGATCTGGAAAAGCGTCTTGCGGAACGGTCGATTACGCTGGAACTCACGGATGCGGCCAAGAAGTTCATCGCGGGGGAAAGCTACGATCCGGCTTACGGGGCAAGGCCTGTCAAACGGTTTTTGCAGCGGAATGTGGAAACAGAGCTGGCGGGCGAACTGATCAAGGGTGCAGTCAAGGATGGCGATCATGTCGTGATAGACAGCGATGGAAGCAAGCTGGCATTTCATGCGAAGTAGAGCCATTTGAAATCAGATGATTAAAGAAAGCGGGGTTGCTGCGATGCGGCAGCCCCGCTCTCTTTGGGTCTGGCCGCATTGATGGCATTGGATGGTATGGCTTAAATATGATCGCCGGTTAAATCGCCGTTTACAAGATCGGCGATAGAGATATTGTCAAAATACGCCTTTGTCATGTCGTGGAATTTGCTCCACATGGCGATGGTCTTACAGGTGCTTTTTCTTTCACATGGCTTCGAGCTGCATTCGAGGCACGCGACGGGGGCGAGGTTTCCTTCTGTCAGGCGAAGGATTTCACCAACGGTATAGTCCTCCGGCGGTTTGCTCAATCGATATCCGCCGCCTTTTCCATGAACACCTTCTACCAGATTGTTTTTTGATAAGGCAGGCATGATCCGCTCCAGGTACTTTAACGAAATTCCTTGCCTGTCAGCGACCTGTTTCATGGGGATGTAGGTATCCTTTGCATATTGGGCAAGATCGATCATTACGCGGAGTGCGTATCTGCCTCTCGTTGAAATCATCATGGATAATCACCTCTGCTTTTTTATCATGTAAAGGGCATATTGCCAGGGATGGTGTGGGGCTTGCCTAACTATTCAAGGGACATTCGAAGCGTGCCAGGAGTGTTTCGTGAGTATTTAGGCAATATCGGCAAAACCTGATTATGAAAAAATCGGTGAAGCCGTCTTTCTTCTATTATATGATGTGGCAGGTATGTGGCGCAAGGATTTTCGCTTTATCCTCGCACTGCCGCAAATCCCTTCTGAAGATCGGCAATGATATCATCTATATGCTCTGTACCGATAGAAAGCCGGATGGTATTTGGCTTGATTTGCTGGTCGGCCAGTTCTTCTTTCGTAAGCTGGCTGTGCGTCGTGGTAGCCGGATGAATGACAAGGCTCTTGGAATCGGCTACATTTGCCAACAAGGAAAATATTTGCAAACTGTCGATGAATTTGTGCGCTTCTTTTATGCCGCCTTTGATTTCAAAGGTGAAGATAGATGCGCCGCCCTTTGGAAAGTAACGCTGATAAATCGCATGGTTCGGGTGATCAGGCAGGGATGGATGGTTTACATGCGCTGCCTGTGGATGAGCAGATAGGAATTCCACTACTTTTTTGGTGTTTTCCACATGGCGTTCCAAACGCAGCGAGAGGGTTTCGATCCCTTGTAAAAGCAGGAATGCGGCAAATGGGGAAAGCGTCGCTCCCGTATCGCGCAGCAGGATGGCGCGGATATAAGTAACAAAAGCAGCCGCACCGGCGGCATCCACAAAAGAAACACCATGGTAGCTTGGATTTGGTGCGGAGATTGCCGGGTATTTTCCGGATGCTGCCCAGTCGAATTTGCCGGAATCTACGATAATGCCGCCCAAGGTCGTGCCATGGCCGCCGAGGAACTTTGTCGCTGAGTGTACGACAATGTCAGCGCCGTGTTCAATCGGGCGGATCAGGTATGGCGTTCCGAATGTATTGTCAACGACCAGGGGCAGTCCGTGCTTGTGTGCAAGTGCAGCGAGCGCATCGATGTCAGGGATATCACTGTTCGGGTTGCCGAGGGTTTCGATATAAATCGCCCTTGTGTTTTCCTGGATTGCCGCTTCCACTTCATCCAGATTGTGGATATCCACAAAAGAAGCGGTGATGCCGAAATTCGGCAGGGTATGTGCCAGTAAATTATAACTGCCGCCATAGATGGTTTTCTGGGAAACGATATGGCCGTTGTTCTGCGCCAGCGCCTCGATGGTGTAGGTGATTGCCGCAGCGCCGGATGCTAATGCCAGCGCAGCACTGCCGCCTTCTAATGCGGCGACGCGCTGTTCTAAAACATCCTGTGTGGAGTTCGTCAGGCGGCCGTAGATATTTCCGGCGTCCTGCAATCCAAATCGGGCGGCTGCGTGTGCCGAATCCCGGAATACATAGGAGGTCGTCGCATAAATGGGAACGGCGCGGGCATCGGTTGCCGGATCGGGCGTTTCCTGTCCTACGTGGAGCTGTAATGTTTCAAATTTGTAGTTAGACATGATTTTTTCCTTCCTTTTTGCATAAAAATAGGAGACTCCGATGAGCCTCCCAACCTGTAAGTTAATCCGCAATGTGTATTTTCCGCATCCGATTTATGCGGTGCAGTGATTCATTTGCGAGATATGATTCCTCTGTGAGATGGAGAGCGTATCGGAAATTTGCATACGAAAATTTATGTATAGATGGCAATTCCACATATACAGTTCCATCATTTTGTTTGCGGTGGCATGCGTCTTTTTCATGACACTACTCTCCTTTCTCACAGTTTTACCTATCGCTTAAGTTGGTAATAGAATACCATCATTTACCTACCATGTCAATGGGGAAAATAAAAAATCTATCCCGCTTATTTCATTAAAATTTTACCTTGGTGGATTTTTGTTTTGTAAAGCTTCGTTTTGTGACAGTTTAACTGCTTTTGGGCAGCTCGCTTGCTTTCGCGGGGTCTTTTCTTAACCGCTTCCATAGAAATTTAATTGTTTTAGAGGAAACCCTGCCGTTAGCTGGATTCCATGTGATCTGCAACTTTTCGTTAGCTGGGGTTTATGCGATTTGCGCTTTTCCGTCAGTTTAGTTTTATGCGCTCCACACTCTGTTGTTAGCTGAGCTTCATGCGATTGGCACATTTTTGTTTGTTGTGTTTTGTATAATCGTCTCTGTTGCTAGCTGAGCTTCATCTGATCTGCGCCTTTCCTCTGTACGCGTTTGAGATAGAAATTAATCAGAAGCGTGTAAATGTAATCATAAAGAATCATCATCAATGTGCCGCCAGCGATGAGAACGATGACAGGCAAGTCCGGCAGATTGATGCTGCCCAGAAGAAGCTCCTTGAAACCCAGCAGCGCAATGGATAAGACAGCGGCGAAAAAAACGGCTTTTATGATCACTTGCCCAATGCCGCTGGATAGTTTCTCAATGTAGTATTTCACAATGCCATAGTAGCCGAACAGAAAGGCGTATGGAATGATCGCCAGCTTGTTAGGGATCAGCGCAATCCCCAAAAGGACGGCTGCCGCATATAAAATAACGCCGCTTCCGACCCCTGCTTCCAGGATCATTACCGCCACGAAAACTGAGCTGATCGCATATAAGGTAAGCTCAATGCCGGGAACGATAGAGCCGGCAAACATGAAAATAACGGTAAGGGCGAGACAAATCCCTCCCAGTGTGATTTTAGCGGTTTTGCTTTTCGTCAAATTAAGACCATCTCCTTATCTGAAAAGGAATGCAATGTGTGGCGGCGGGTGTGCGTTGATGGAGCGATAGCGGACAGGCTATGGCGGCCGTTTGCAGCGCGCACTTGATGAATTGCGTTGCATTTCGCATTGGTTGTGTGTGGCGGCGGGTGTGCGTCGATGGAGCGATAACGGACAGGCTATGGCAGCCGTTTGCCGCGCGCTTGCCCGTTGTAATCTGTATGCGTTTATGGGTTAGATGCAATCGACGCAGCAGTCTGCGCAGATATAGCACTGCAATGCCTGGCAGCACATATCGTTGTTGCTGTTGTATCCGCGCCCGTAGGCTTGGTTTTGGAATTGCCCGCCCGTATTCAGGATACGCCCATAGGCCTGGCTGTATTCCATGTTGTTTGGATCCATCGTGGTAGCGGTTTGAAGCTTATTTCGGGCATCATCATACCAGCCTTTCCGATAGGAAAGCATGCCGGAGAGGAAGAACCATTCCGCGCTTCGGTCGTTGGACTTATTCAATATATTCTCCGCTGCGCGCAGATTTCCCGCATCGATATAACGCCTGCACTGCATATAATCCGGCGTTCCATGGACTTTCGCACCGCCGTTTTTCATCAGCATGTCGTAAGCTTCATTTACTTCCCGCAGCTTTTCTTCTGCTAAATCAGCAAGCGGGTTGTTCTGGTATTTATCGGGATGGTACTTTTTCGCCAGCTCTTTGTAGGCTCTCTTAATCTCTTCCTCCGATGCGTTTTCGGATATTCCTAATACTTCATATGGGTTCATTCCATTCTCCTTTTGTGCATTGCATTTCTTTTATATTCGTTCCTTTGGTTCTATCTGGGCTATTATTTCTTCTGTTTTTCGGTTTAAACCGAAGTAAATTATATTTTCTATTATACCTTGATTTTTTTTAATATCAAGGGAATTCATGTAATTGCTGAGCATCGCCAGATAGTGATACAGATTGAATTTTAAATCCTCTTCGATGCGTGTTCTGAACGCTTGCGGCGTTTCGCGCCCGGCGTCATAACCGAAGCGGAACAGCAGGGGATTGTATGCGCCGGACCGGATATTTTCTTCGATATCGTCTATCGCATCGGCCAGATAGATCCATTTTCCCATGTGATAGCCGATTTTGGCTAAGGCCTCCTGCGGGGATATGTCCGGCAGGGTCTCACTAATTGTGAGGAATGTATCTTGCTTCTTTGCTTCCGCATCAGGAATGCCGCTTGCGGAATCTGTCGTGGCGTCTGCACAATCTGCGAAATTTGTCGTTCTGTGGCTGCTTGCAGACGCCAGATTGCTGAAATCGGCGGGATCGCGGGGAGGTGTGGTGTTGCTTACAGAATCTGTCGTGGCGCCCGCGCAATCTGTGGCGTTTGTTTCCCCCAATATAATATGTGCACCTTCTGCGAAGATGATTTCCATGATCTTTGCAAATGCCTCGGCTGCCGGATCGAGCTGTGCGCATTTTTCCTCTTCCAACGCTGCAAGCTTGTGCAGGTGTTTCTCGATTCCCTCGCAAAGGGCAGGATGCCGAGTGCGGAGCTTTTTGTAAATGCCTTTCAGAAGCGCCGCAGTGGCCTTTGCAAAAACCTTATTTTCGTCATGCGCATCGTCCAGCAGCTTATGCCAGGCTAAAATCAGCATCACATCGGCGGCATAGTCGATGGCTTTCCCCCGGATGATCGTTTTTTTCTTGACATGGTGTCCGATGCAATGCTCCTGAACCGGCTCATCCGGCTCATCCTCCAGGGAGGCCAGCATGATCGCGAGAAAAGCCGCATCGTAGCTTAGCGCCATGCGGGGCAGTTGTCCGTATCTCTTGCCGATGGATTTACACACGCCGCAGTAGTACCCGCAATATATTTCGTATTCGCGGACCTTTAGCTCGCCCCTGTCGATCTTTACATATCCTAGCATGACAGTAACGCCTTATATAGCATAAAGCCGCTCAGGAGGATTTGCTCGTCGAAGTCGAAGTTTGTACTGTGAAGCGGGATGCTTGTCCCTGTCCCCAGAAGGAAAAACACCGCCGGGGCATATTGTCCATAAAAGGAAAAGTCCTCTGAGATCATCAGCGGCTGTGTCAGTTCTTCGTAGCTACAGGCAAGGCTTCTGACTGCCGGAAGAACCTGGTGGTAGAGTTTTTCGTCGTTGATGACAGGCGGGTAGCCCTCGCTGTTGGTAAAATCAGTCTCGCACTGATAGTCGGAGGCGGTTTCAGCCAGCACATCTGTCAGGAGCGTGATGAGTTTTTCGAAGTTTTTTTCGCTGAAAGCTCTCACTGTTCCTCGCAGATGGGTATAGTCGGATACGATGTTTCTGGCGTAGCCGCTGTCCATTTTGCCGATATGGATGATGGTTTTTTCCTCAGGGATGCTCGGCGGCGCTTGGGGCAGGTCGCTGATGCCGCTTGGAAAATGCGGGACAGCGCCGGGGATCTGGGCGTGTTTCGTATAGACCCGCCGGATGTAGTCCGTGGCGATGTAAAGGGCGTCGTTTCCCTCGTAGGCCGCAGTTCCGTGCGCCGCTTTGCCGTGGATATCGATGTTGATTTCCGCTGATTTCGGCATGAGGGCTTGCGCCTTAGATGCTAACTTGCCTGCTTCGAGAAACGGCCATAGATGAATGCCAAAAATCCTGGTCACGTTATATTGCGTCAGGATTCCGCTCTCGCAGATTTCTTTCGCGCCGCCCAGTGTTTCCTCGGCTGGCTGGAAGATCAGCAGGATATTGCACGGCAGTTCGTCGAGCGTATCGATATATTCGCCTAACGTAAGCACCATTGCCATATGTCCGTCATGGCCGCAGGCGTGCATTTGACCCTTATGGGTGGAGCAATAGCAGCACGAATTTGCTTCTTCGACCGGCAGTGCATCCATGTCGGCACGAAAAGCCGTAGTTTCCGTCATTCCTTTATCAAAAAATGCACAGATTCCGCTATCGCAGAGGAATGTCATTTTACAGTTGAGCTGCTCTAGTACGGAAACGAGATATTGTTTTGTCTTTGGCAAATCCCTTCCCAGTTCGGGGATCATGTGCAGGGATCTTCGGTGTTTTTTTAAGTTTTCCGCATAATTAGGAGTGGGTGTCGTTTGTATGGTCGTCATTTTGGTTATCCTTTTTGATTTTGATCAGAGCCGGGTTTGGCAGATGATGCCTCCGGCTGTATCGGAAATTTTAAGCGTTTTGTTCATGATATCACAGGGCGGGGCGGAAGGCAAACGAGCGGCGGGTAAATTTACAGAAAACACATATCTTTCACAAGGTTTTCATGTATAATAAATGAGGCGTATTGATTGGACGGGGTATGATGGAATTTGGGTGAAATTTTGAAGAAGTTTGCTGTTTGCGGCGCTGGAAAGTGCGGGGCGGCTTGGGAATGAAGAAGAAGTGAATAGAAAGAGGCGGTCGTGATGCGTAAGACAATAAAGGAATCTATCATGAAAAACTTGCTGATGCGCAGGGAACGGGAGATCTTAGATCGATTACATGCTGCTGGCTATGAAGGATATTTTGTGGGTGGCTGTATCCGGGATATTTTGATTGCGGCAAGGCGTGGAATTTTGGCGGAGGGAATGCCGCCGATCGGCGATATTGATGTTGCGACCAATGCATCGCCGCAACAGGTGCAGGAGGTTTTTGCTTCATATCAGGTGGTTTTAACGGGGCTTAAGCATGGGACTGTGACGGTGGTGCTTCCGGCGGAGGGAGCGCCGTCCCGTCCGATTCCCGTAGAGGTCACCACCTATCGCAGCGATGGCAGTTACAGCGATCGCAGGCATCCTGACAGCGTAACATTCCTCTCTTGCATCGCCGAAGATCTGGCGCGCCGTGACTTCACGATCAATGCCATGGCCTGCGATGTATCCGGCAATGTGGTGGATTGCTTTGGTGGGCAGGGTGATATCGATGCGAAGATCATCCGGGCGGTCGGCGATCCCAATAAGCGTTTTCAGGAAGATGCGCTGCGGATCATGCGCGCCCTGCGCTTTGCAGCCGTTCTGGGCTTTGCAATCGAACCAGATACGGAAACCGCGATATTCGAAAACAAACATTTGCTGCAAGACGTATCCGCAGAACGGATTTTTATGGAATTAAAAAAGCTGCTCACAGGAAAAAATGCAGGCAATGTGATCAGGCGTTATGTGGATGTGCTGGGCGTGGTGATTCCCGAACTTTTGCCGATGAAAGGGTTCGAACAGCATAACTCGTATCATCGCTATGACGTGCTGGAGCATTGCATCCGCGCGATGGAGCTGGTCAGGACTACGCCGGAAAATGCCGGGTATATGAAGCTGGCGGCGCTTTTTCACGACATTGGAAAGCCCGGAACGTACTCCATGGATGGAAAAGGGATCGGGCATTTTTACGGACATCCGAAAAAGAGTGAAGAGCTGGTGCGGGCTATTTTGCTGCGCCTATCGGCTGATAAGCGTACCATGGAAAGGGTTGTGGGGTTAGTCAAGCGTCATGATCTGCTGTTTGAAAGGGATGAGCGGCTTTTGAAAAAATGGATGAATCGCCTGAGCCCGGAGGTGCTTTTGGAGATTCTTGAAATTAAGCTGGCTGATAATTTGGCGACTGGCAACATGAGTGCGGAGCTGGAAGCAAAATTTATTGATATCAGGCAGATGATAGCGGAGATTCTGGTGCAGGAGCAGTGTTTTTCGCGAAAAACGCTGGCGGTATCCGGTAATGATGTGCTTGCGGCGGGGGTGAAGCCGGGGCCTGCGGTTGGAGCGGCGCTTGACAAGCTTTTGGATGCCGTGATCGAAGGTGCGTGTGAAAATGAAAGGGAAGCACTGCTGCGGTATTTGCAGGGAATTTGAAATATGTGTGAATACGTTTTCGTTTGCAGATGCTTGAAGATCAGGCTGATTGTTCTTTTTGTTTGCATACTCTTTATAATAAAATGAGTGATCCTTCGCATTCAGGCAGCCTTCAATAAGGGCGATTGATTCTGCAACCGAGTTATGGTATCATATAAATGCGGTTTGAAACGCTCCCGTACACAAAGGCTATTGTGTACGGGATTTTTTATCGCATAGAAAATGTCGCGCGTACAGAAGCGGCAAAGGCGGCACTTTTGATGAGCAGGAGGAATTGATGAAGAACGAAAGTGTTTGGAAGGATTTTCGAAGATACGTGTCCTTTAATATCCTGGGGCAAATGGCGTATTCATGCTATACCCTGGCGGATACCTTTTTCGTGGCGGCAAGCCTTGGAGCAAACGGGCTTACCGCCCTGAATCTCGCATTTCCTGTGTTTTGCATCATCAGCGGAACGGGACTGATGATCGGCATGGGTGGCGGGACGCAGTATTCGATTGCAAAGAGCCGTGGGGAAGATGGAAAGGGCAATCAGGTTTTCACGAGTGCCGTGTACATGGTGGTTTGCCTTGCGGCTCTGTTTGTTTTGTCAGGCATATTGTTTTCGGGCAGTTTTGCAAAGGCGCTGGGGGCGGACCATACCGTGTTTGGTATGATCGATACATACCTTAAAGTTTTGCTGTTGTTTTCCCCTGCATTTTTGACGAATCATCTTTTGCAGTGTTTCGTGCGAAATGATGGGTGTCCGTCGCTTTCCATGGCGGCCATGATCAGCGGCAGCTTGTCGAATGTGGTACTGGATTATATCTTTATCTTTCCCCTGGACATGGGAATTTTCGGAGCGGCTCTTGCAACGGGACTTGCTCCTGTCATCAGCATTGTCGTAATATCGCCTTATCTGATCGGGAAGAGGAATCAGTTTCATTTTGTGAAGTCGTTTTCGGTGGCCGAGCGGATCACGGCCATCATTTCCAGCGGTATCCCGCCTTTTGTGACGGAAATCACATCGGGGATCGTGATGTTTCTGTTTAATTTTATCATTCTGCGCCTGGCGGGAAATATCGGCGTGGCAGCCTTCAGCATCATCACCGTTATTTCGCTGGTGGTGATTGCGATGTATACGGGACTGTCGCAGGGTGTGCAGCCGATTATCAGCGCCAATTACGGTGCAGGAAATGCGGCAGGCGTCAAAAGCATTTGGAAATATGCGATGATTACGGCGTTTCTTTTGTCCGGCATTATTTATGCGGTCATTTATTTTGGTGCGTCGCAGATTGCGTTTGTTTTTAACAGTGAACATGATGCGGTGCTGCAAGCCTTCGCGGTGGTGGGAATGAAGCTGTATTTTCTCGCTTGTCCGTTTATCGGGTTCAACATCGTGACTGCCACTTATTTTACTTCAACGGAACGCCCGCGCCTGGCACAGTCTATTTCGCTTTTGCGGGGATTTTTCGTTCTCGTGCCGGTTGCTTTCTTGCTTTCTTCTGCCTTTGGAATGACAGGGGTGTGGTGTGCGTATCCGCTAGCGGAATGTGTGGTTTCGCTGATAGCGGTGGTGTTTTATCGGTGTTTCAAACGGACTTCGGTTTAGATGGATCAGTAAGGTCATATGGGAAAAAACAGTTTTGGATTGGAGCGACTCATTGACAGATTATAATGAAAAAAATTGCGATAACTCGCAAAAATTTTCAGTAAAAGTTGTAAAACTCATCTTAAATTGGAGGAACTTCTGAACATTCTCTCGTCTGCTATCGGCTCGATTACAAACCCGTCCGTCAAAGTTGTCGGCTACCAATTTGACGGAAAGAGACCCTGCCATTTGATGCAAGGTCTCTTAATTGTTCGGAAATATTCGTATTCTTCTTGGCGCATTGCTTTTCCATATCATATCCCGATTTTAAGAAGCTCGATGAACTGCCTGGCCGTCCGCGGGCTTCTTCCGTTTTTTCGGATGGCGTGCGCTTCGGCTTTTTTGATAAGCTCTTCCTCCTCCATTTCAATCCCGTATTCCTCTGCCAGCGATTTGACGATGGACAGATAAACATCCTTGTCCGGCTTTTGGAAGGTGATGGTAAGGCCAAACCGCGCGGCAAGGCTCATCGTTTCCTGCATCGTATCGTTGAGGTGAATTTCATCCCCGGCGCGGTCTTGGAAGCTTTCCTTGACGAGATGCCTGCGGTTGCTGGTAGCATAGATCGCGACATTCGCCCCGCAGCCGGATATGCTGCCCTCCAAGGTCGCTTTAAGGGCGGAAAAATTATCGTCGTTTCCCGTAAAGCTCAGGTCGTCGATAAACAAGATAAATTTCAACGGATTTGCCGACAGGTCTTCCAAGATGTATGGAATCTGGTAGAGCTGATTTTTTTTCACTTCGATGATGCGAAGCCCCTTTGGTGCAAAGTGCGCTGCGACAGCTTTGACCGT
>CAJUEB010000057.1 GCA_910585135.1 uncultured Eubacteriales bacterium | reverse complement strand
ATTGCAGGAAAAGACGGCGTGCGGGAGGCGGCGCACTTTTCGTTTCATGGCGAATAGAGGGCGATTTTCACAGTAACTGCAAACAGCAGGTAAATTGCGTCGAAAATTGAATGATGAATTGCATTGTCGCAGGAATTTTGGCATGGTAATCTTTCCCTTGGGGAAAGGAGATGAGAAGATGGACAAGATTTCTGCGGCTTTGATTTGCGGGATCGTCGGGCTGGTCCTGATCAGCACAATAATCGTATACAATACTTGGATCGTGGAAAAGGCGCCGGAGCATCCAGCGCAGGAGACGCTCATTTTTAATGATGATACATCCGTGACGAATAATTCTGCCGGCAATCTGTGGCTTCGGGTAAAGGTTGACAAAACGGAAGGCGAGGAAGAGGCAGAGGTGATATCGCGCTACATAGACAGCGATTGCTGGATTGATGGCCAGGATGGCTGGTATTACTATCATGAACCGATCGGCTTTGCCCGCAGCACCAAGCCCTTTGCAGAGGAAATACGGTATGCACAGGCAAATGCAAAGGGCAACGGATGCTTTCGGCTTAACGTAGAGGCTGTAGACCAGGCGTGGCTTTTTACAGTGCCGACAGACGGCAAGGAGGCTTTCGAGCTTTTTAAAAGAGAAAATGAAGCCCCAGGGATGATAGCTTTATAAGAAAACAGAATAGGATGCCGATTGCGGTAGGCAGGGCAAATGCGAGGGCGGTCCATTTCAGGCTGCCCGTTTCTTTTTTGATCGTCAGGCACGTCGTGCCGCATGGAAAGTGAAACAGGCAGAGAACCAATACGCATAACGCTGTCTGGGCGGTCCAGCCGCATCCTGTGAGAACTTCTTGTAATTGCCCAAGGCTGCTGTAATCGGTCAGCATGCCGGTGGACATATAGCACATGAGCATGATTGGTATGACGATTTCGTTTGCGGGAAAGCCTAAAATAAACGCCATGACGATGACGCCGTCCACGCCGATCAGCCGCCCGAAGGGATCGAGGAATTCGGTGCAGTGGTTTAAGAGGGACGCATCTCCCGCATTGACATTGGCCAGTATCCAGATGATGATGCCGGCAGGCGCAGCTACGATGATAGCTCTGCCCAGCACGAATATGGTTCTGTCCAGGATGGAACGGACAATCACGCTGCCGATTTTAGGCTTTCGGTAGGGCGGCAGTTCCAGGATAAAGGAGGAGGGCATTCCCTTTAGAAGCGTTTTCGACAGAAGCTTCGATACCAAAAGTGTCATAGCGATTCCGAGTAAGATTATCGCTGTCAGCATGAGTCCTGCTGCTAGTGTACGGAAAGCGGCAAAGGTTGTGGCAAAGAAAATCGTGATGATGGCGATTAGGGTTGGAAATGCGCCGCCATCCAAAGGGCAAATTTGAATCGGAGATTGCGTTTTTTGACGCTGCCGAGGAGTAAATTACTGACAATTCTTTAATCGCCATCGATAAAAATATGAAGAGCCGTTCCATCCCAGACGATCTTTTTTACAATCAGCTTGATCAGCGTTCGCTTTTCCTGTATCGTCAGGATATCAAAATGATCGTTGAAACTGGCGAGTGTTGTCGAAAGCATATCGATCTGTAATTCCTGCTCGGATGTCAGGGATAGCTCCTGCTCTCGTGCGGTTTTTTCTGTTTTCAGGGAGGCAATGTTATCGTCAAGCGCCGATACTTTCAGGTTGACTTTTTTTACCACAGACGGGCTGGCCGCTCCCTGTGACAGGATGTTGATTAAATGGTCGATTTCCTTTGTGTAATGGTCGATTTTTTTATCGATATCGGCAATCGGATCATCTTGCTCTTGCGCTTGGAGCTTGCATTTTAGTTCTTCCAGCAGATGATAGAATTTGTAGCTCGGTTTTGCAAAATTGCACAGATGCTCGCATACCAGATCGTCAGCCTGCATTCCATTGAGGTTTTTGCAGTTACAGAGAGCGGTACCTCCCCGCAGTTTATTGCTACAGATGTAATCGAAGGCAGTTTGATTATGACCTTTGCTGCTCCGGCGTTTCGCGAACATTCGGCTTTGGCACTGTTTGCAGGTAATCAAGCCGGAAAGGAGCGCATAGTCGTTGTGCATGACCGCTGGTTTTGTTCCAGTAGGGATATTATCTTTGAGGATGTTCTGTACCGATACCCATTTTTTGCCGGATATGCGCCCTTTATGCTTTCCGATGGCAATGATCCATTTATCCATAGATTGCCTTGGCGCATTTTTTTTGCGGTAGTCCCGCTTGTTGTACGCTAATAAACCGTAACGCTTGGAACAATCCTTTCGTTCAAAACAGACATCAGAGTTGCAGCTTGTGAAATACTCCCGTGCTGTTTCGTCTGCGATGCAGTAGACAGGATTTTGGAGGATGTCCTTAATCCCTAAGAGGGAGTAATATTTGCCTGTGCGGGATTTTATGTCCTGCTTGATCAAGTGTTTGCTGACGCCAGAAAGGCTCCTAAGCTCCAGGAATTTTTCGAATATGCAGTCAATGATTTTCAGTTCCTTCGGGTTATCTTTTAGCTTGTATGCGGTTTTAATCTTTCCATCGAGAATTACTTCTTGCGTTTTTTCTGATGTAAAACCTGTCGGCGTCGTTCCGCCAAGCCATCTGCCGGTTCTGGCCAGCATAAGCATATTGTCGCGCACGCGCTCTGCGATGGTTTCCCTCTCAAGCTGTGCAAAAACAGAGGCGATATACATCATCGCTTTTCCCATCGGCGTTGAGGTATCGAATTCCTCTTTGATGCATACAAAACTGATATCGAGATTGTTCAATTCTTCTACGAAGCTAGAAAAGTCGCTGACATTGCGGCTGATCCGGTCGAGGCGGTAACAGATCACATAGTCTGGTTTGTCCTGTTTTAAATCGAAGAGCATCTTCTGAAATTGTGGTCTGTCTGTGTTTTTTGCAGAAAATCCCTCGTCTTCATAGATGCTGATTTCAGCATTATCGTTATCTGGGATTTTAGAAGAGATGTATTCCCGGCACATTCCGATCTGGTTATCGATGCTTTTTCCTTTGCCGGTGTAGACGGATTTCCGGCTGTAGATAAAGATTTTCAATGGATTTCCCCTCATTTATTCAATGGTTTCCCAATACCCTTTTTTATCAGAGACAATGCGTTTGATGATCCTATTTTTCCGGGTCTTTGCTGAAAAAAGCATGGCGGCATTTATTTCGATATCTCATGACTTCATGTGCCATTATATTGATGATTTGAAATAATATTAATGATTTCAATAAAATAAAGGATGTTATATTTGATAATCGGCGTCGAGTGATTCTCTGAAATAACAATAATTTATTCTTTGCAGCAAAAGCAGCCGGTTTTCTACAAATAGTCAGTCACTTTTTACAATGCGTGTTTTAGAAAATAAAATTGTGGTATAATTGCGAACAATTAGAAAATTATTATATTTGTTAGTCGAATTTGAGGATGGGAGGAGAAGGGCATGATGGATGCAAGGATTTCCTGGAGGAAAAAAGCGATTGCGTGGTTTCTGGCAGTCTCTCTAGTTGTTACGCTGACCCCGGAGCTGGCTTTTGCCGCGCCGAAGGAAACGCAGGCAAAGCAGGCGGCGCTGGGCGGGACGGAGGAAGCCGTAATTGATAAGGGTGAAACCGTAACGACCTATGATTTAGGGGGAGGGAAAAGAAAATCTGTATTTCATGGCGGTAAGGTACGCTTTACGGACGAAAATGGGAAGCTGTCTGATTATGATCCTTCTTTCATTGAGATAACAGGCGGGGAGATGACCCGGTGGAATGGATCGTTGCAGGACTATGCCTACAGGAACAGCCAGGGGGACAAGAAGCATTATATGCCGCAAATCCTTTCAGAAAGCACACCGGTTATTTTAGAAAATGGGCCATATGAAATCAGGCTTTCGCCGGACAGTAAGACTATTGATAATGCAGGGATTGGCAGCGCTTCTGCCCAGGTAGGGATGGATAAAATAGTAACCCTTCATGGGGAAGAGAAGGATGCGCAAGTGCGGGTAACATACGGGAACGGACAATCGTCTGCCGGCTTTATGTACACTTCAGGAGAAAATGGGCTGAAAGAATCCATTGCCTTCAATGAAGCACCGAAAAGCAACGTCATTACCTATAAGCTCAATACAGGAGGGTTAAAGGCGCGAGAAAATACATCCAATGGAGGAATCACCTTTTATGATGGGGAAACGGAAGAACCGATTGCCTCCGTTGTGCCGCCATGGGTGCGTGATGCCGCAAATATAACATGCACGAAGGCTGCCGCATATGAACTAAAGGAAGAAGGGCAAGATACCGGGAAATATACTTTGTCCATAGCTATTGACGGGGAATACCTGGCAGATGAGGCGAGACAGTACCCTGTTATGATCGATACGGCTATCGCATGGCAAGTGCAGGGACAGATAAGCGGCACGCCCGTCTTAGGCGGGGATGCTGCCAGCGTTAATCTTTCTGGCGAAGGGGATGCCGTGATGCCTGCGGGAGAAAATGAAAACGGTAGATATGAAACCTATATAGAATTCGAAAACCTGAAAAGTATCGTAGCAGGAAAGAAAGTCAAAAGTGCTGAACTGGTTCTGCATGAGACAGGCAGCAGCACAGGCGGGCAAAGCCTTGGGTTGTTTGAGGTGACTGATTCATGGGATGCAGAGGATATCACATACCGTGACAGACCGGCTCATGCAGCAAACGCAGTAGCATCGGCCAGTAGTACGCCGAAAGACGGGACAGCCTTTCGCTTTGATTTATTGCCGTATGTAAATGCCATTGCAGAAGATGGTGCTGACGATTATGGGCTGGTTTTGAAAAACACATCCGCAACCCCAGATGGTGTGGCATTTTATACAGGAAACAGCGTTTCGGTTAGCAGCCAGCCGGAATTTATTATCATTTATTCAGAGGACAGGCAGGATGCTGCCCTGGCAGGACAGCAGGCTGAAGTTAGCCAGGAAAAAGCAGATGTGGATTCAGAGCCGTCTGGGAAACAGATGAAGGCGACCGCTGCAAGAGCAGCGGGAAGCACTGATACGACAGCTCCGGCTGTCAAAAGCATGGCGTTTAAAGATGCAGCCGGAATCGTGATTAACGGAAAAGCTACGGGAGAGACCAACCCGGTCATCGAATTTTCAGAGATAACAGATGATAATATTGGTGCATCCTGCATCACATATGCCCTAATGGCAGGAAGTGCACAGCCAGCATCGGCGGACTATAAAAACCCGGCGGAGCTTTCCATAAGCGGGACGCAGCCGTATAGCGGTTCTTTCCGGCTTACCGCAGCAGACAGGACGCTTGCTACGGGAGAATATACGCTTTATGTCAGGGTGCGGGACAATGCAGGAAATGAAACGGTAAAAACATTCCGTTATCTCAAGGATATTGATGACCCGCTGGGCAGCATCATCATAACAGATCTGGTGACGGGCAATGAAATTGACCAGATTTACCAGCCAGTTAACGTGGAAGTGGGCGTGAGCGGGACAGGCAGCAGCATCACGGAAAGCTCCCTGAAACTGTACAAAGCGCAGACAAATGCCAGCGGGCAGGTGACAGGCGTGGTGGCAGGCACGGAAAAAACGCTGCGAAAGAACTTTACCATCAGCGAAAACATCGTGATGGACACGACGGATGTATGCGATAGCTACGGACCATACAGGCTGGTATTGTTTCTGAAAGATGAAGTGGGAAGGACGAAGGAAATCACAAGTGATTTCGAGGTGGTATACACACTTCCAGCCCCTTATGAGGCGGCGGTTGCCCATTCTACGGGAGGAACGTCCACGTTAACGTGGGGCTTTAACTATACGCCGCAGCAAAAAATCAAGCTGGCATCCATCGAAGGATACTTTGGGAATGAGGAAATCTTTTCTCAGATGGTAGCGCCGGGAGAAGACGGCACATTGCCTTTTGCGGGTACTTCTGCGATTACCGTTCCTGATGAAGAAGGCATATGGGACGTGACGCTTCGCGGCGTTGCCAAAGACGGCCATGCAGGCATGGAGGTTGTCGTTCCTTGCGTCATCGACAAAACAGCACCGGTCGTATCTCTTACAAACTTTAACCAAGGATACCTGATCGGGTCGATAACCGACGACAACGTGAAAGAATGGCGCATATATGCCAAGGAAAAGACAGCTGCGGCTTACGGGGATGTGCCGCTTGCTAGAGGCGATTATGCGGTGGACAACTACCTGATTGCTTTTCTCGATTTGAGCAAAAGTCCGTTTGAAGCGGGAAAGGAATACACACTAAAGGTTGTGGCGGAAGACAAGGCGGGAAATGCTGCCGAGGGAACCATTGATATTGCAGTCCCGACGGACGGGACGATCGCAAGGCTGGTCGAACCGCAACTTGAAATTGAAAAAGGTGCGAGAAATCCGGCACACGGCGGCTTTATCGTTGGGACAAGCCAGCAGACGCTGACGCTGAAAAATAATGTGCAGGGTGCATCTTGGTATATCAATAATATGCTGACAGCGCCATCCCTTGCCCTCGACGTGCCGGAAGAGGAAGCCTTTGTATATAAGGATTTCTGGAATGACGTGCTAGCGATTAAAAAAGAAGCGGACGGGACGAGGAAATACAGCGCATATACCATAGAAAACGGGTTAAAAGAGGCGATTACATTTACCACAGGCGAGATTAAGGGGAATGTGGGAACGAAAAGCGTGGATCTTGACGAAAGCATGGTAGCCTTCACGATAAAGGCACAGCCGGGAGTGGCCAGTTATCAGATACAGACCTACGCTCCGGCTGATACCGGGTACATAACAGTACAGCCGGATACGAAATACTATATCACGGACATTACGGAAGGCTCGGCTTTTGCCAGTGGGTTTAACATCAAGGCGACAGCAGCGAGTGGTAAGAATGTTAATGATGCCAAGATCGTTATGTATTTCGATACGCTTGTCAATGAAAGCTTCCTGCTGACGGACGTGGAGGATTACGCTCCGGCGAACCTGCGGGCGGAAAATAAAATAAACCATAAAACATATCTGAAATGGGATATCCCAGAGACGCTTCCGGATAAGATTTCCTACGAGGTATACAGGAGTACGGCGGAGGATTTCGAGCCGGATGAAAGCAACCTCATCGCCTCGGACGTGAAAGCGGGGTATTATACGGAAGTGGATGCGGTACACGGGAAAACATATTATTACAAGGTACGTGCCGTGGAAAGCTACTATGATGAATGGGGCTTGCTTGTGGAAAACTACAGCACGTTCAGCGAGGTGCGGTCGGCCAGGACGGTGGACCTGAACGAATCCCTGAAGCATCTGGGGATGAAGGAATTCTGGGAGTTTACGCAATTCAATACGCCAAACGGCAACGGGTATGTGGAGAAGAGCGCGGGAAACTTCCTGTACCAGCAGAAGGATGCGGAGCTTCCAAACGAGGGCTTTGACGTTAACCTGACACGGGCATACAACAGCCAGGCCAGCACACAGGGGACATTCGGGTTCGGGTGGAGCCATGAATACGACATCGAGCTCCTCAACATATCAGAGGATAATTCCCTTGCCTTTACACATGTGATTTTGAAGGACGGCAACGGAACAATTTACCATTTTACAAGGGATGCGGGTGACCGCTACTTTATTTCATCCTTGGGCAGCTATGTGAACCTGACGGCAGAAAACGAGGAAAAAACGAAGACCGTAACCATTTCCGGCGCAGAAAGCAGCACCGTGGAGCTGAAATACCAGTTTATCCTTTCCACGAAGGATGGCGTGGCATATTATTTTAACAGCGGCGGGCAGCTCATCCTGATGGAGGATGCCAACGGTAAGTTCGTATTGTTTGAACATGATGCGCATAAAGGCGTACTGTCGAGGATGGTGACGAATAATAACATCGCCATTGATTTCACTTACAATGACGGGACGGGTGGGACAGATCCACTCACGGTCAAGGAAATCAGTATGCCGGATGGCAGCAAGGTGCAGTATGAATACACCAAGCCTTTTATGTCCGCAGAGCAGCTCCTGACAAAGGTGACGGAAGTTTCAGGCACGGAGTCCATCGAGTATGAGTATGCGTATGACAAACCGCTTTTAAGCTCGCAGCCAAGAAACCTTACAGTCATTAAAGACGCAGAACATAAATACCAGTATAAGATCAACTACGATTTTGAAACAGACCAGGTAAAGGAGGCCGTCTACCCGAATGATGAAAAGTTCACCTTTACTTATGCGCCGGATAATACGTGTACCCTTACGAAGAAGTATTCCGGCGGACAGGCGGTCCTTGGGGAAAAGGATTTTTTCAATAAGATCACAGGACATTGCGAGAAGAGCATCCGTGGCGTTACCGATGTAGAGATCCTTGAAGGAACAAACGAAGCAGGTCTTGATGTTACGACCTATGAGTATCGGGATAACTTGCTCATATCCTCTACATCCACAGCGCAGTATTACGAAGTTAATACGGACGGCTATGTGGTGAAAAAGAGTGGCTTCCGGGAAAATGCAGCGAAATATTCCGGCGACGACCCTGTCAAGGAAACGGAAGAAGACGGCACGGTAAGCGACTATACTTATTATACTGAAGCTGACGGGACGCATCTTGACGGGCTGATTAAGACAGTGAAGGAGACCAATGCCAGTGGCAAGGTTTCTTCCGATAAGCTCTACACATACGATGCGGCGGGCAATGTTACACAGGTTATCGATTATGCGGCAGGGACGAAAACCGTTAATACCTACTATGCGGAAGGTGCTTTTAAAGGTGAGCTGAACACCATGACAGAGAGTACCATCACTGTGACGGGTGCGAACCAGATTGATTCAGAAACCCTTAAGAGCACATCGGTATATGCCTATGCTTATAACACGGCAGGCGGGACGATAACCAAGACAGAAACCTGCACCCAGACTATCCCGAAGCCAGATGGGACAAATGAGGTCATCACCACCAGCCAGAAGTATGATCAGATGGGACGAATGCTGACGGATACCGACAGCCGGGGGTATCAAACGATCAATGCGTATGACGGATTTGGCCGGATCACGGGGACTACATACAAGTACAGCGACAGCGACCAGCTGAAGCAGCAGACTTCCCGCAGCTACGATAAGAACGGCATGACGATCTACGAGAAGTTGGAGGATGGCATCGAGAAATGGTATGCTTATGATAACATGGGAAGAATCACATCCATCCGTGTTAAGAAAGGGGATGCAGCTGACGAGACAATCAACTATACCTACCGATACGAGGATATCAATGTTTACCAAGGCAAAGGCACAGACACGGTGGCTGTAAACCATGCTTATGTGACAAGGCAGGCGTATGCCGATGGTACGATCATATCTGAGACTTATGAAGACCATTGCGGCAACAAGGTCCGCGTTTATGAAGGCGGGCTTTATACCGATATGACCTACAGCAGCCAAGGGGATATGATTACCAAGTGGCAGATGGGGCAGACCTTGTCAGCTACGGAAGGCTTGCTTGAAATCTATCTCTACGATGAGAAGGGAAACTTGACGGAAACCATAACAGATCCCGATTATGTGCCAGGGACGTCAACGACCGGGTTTCATGTGAGGCCGGACAGCTATGATGAAAATGATATGCTGATCCAGGGAAGCATCGTTAGCAAAAGCAGGTATGATGCGGACGGCAATGCAGTAGAGCAGACGGATCCGCGCGGCAATACGACCCAGTATGCATATGACAAGGATGGCAACCTGTTATCCGTTCTCTTGCCGGATCAGGCCAAATATGAGTACCAGTATGATATTGAAGGGACAGGCAATACGACCATGGACGTGGTTTTAGAGCCGAGGGCGTTTGGCACGGATGCCGCGCGGCAGATGAGCAAGAGCATCGTCGTCAAGGACAGCACCGATAAAACGATCAAGGTGGAGGATCTGGGGATAAGCGATGCGGACGGCACTTCCATCAGCACCACGTATGAATATGATATTCGTGATAATCTGGTGAAGGCTACCGAAAAGAATGGAAATTACAAAGCATATACCTATGATAGCCGCAACCGAGTGATCGCTATTGACTATTACGAAATGGGAAATGAGACAGCAGCAAGGACGCTGCGGACGGAATTTTCCTACGATGCTGCGGACAACCTCACCGCCATGGCCGATAAAGAGGTGCAGGACGGGGCAGAATCCATGTACCGCTACACGGCATACGGGTATGATGGCTTCAACCGCCTCGTATGGGTGTCGGAATGCAAGACAAATGCTGTCCCGGCGGAAACAGTAATTGACGCAAATAAAGTTTCCTATGGATATGACAGCAAGGATAGGCTCGTTTCCATCGATTATGCGAACAGCAGTAATGGCGTTACGGGACTGCGGTTCACATATAACATCCACGGATGGCTCATGAAGGTGAACGCAGTAAACGGTAGCAACAGCGAAAAGCTCCTGCGGCAATATGCCTATACGGACGATGGTAAGGTCGGCGTGATCACGGACTATACGGATTTCCTGAACGGGACAGGGAAATGGCTCAAACGGACCTACGAATATGACAAGCTCAACAGGCCTGTCAGCATCGCATATACTGACAACATGAGCGGCAGCGCCGCCGAAGTGAAAGAATCCTACACGTATGCCTATGACAAGAATAACAATATCACATCGGAAACAAAGCTGAACGCATACGGCACGGGCAATGGGGCGAACTACCAGGAGACGTATTCATACCAATATGATGCAAACAACCGCCTTTCCTTTAGTTACTTCGGGCATATGCCGACACAATACGAAGCTTCGAGCGATGTTGAAACGACGTATTCGTACGATGCCGCCGGCAATAAAACGGCAGAAACGGTGTTCATATCCGGCTGGTCGTACCCGATGGAATTTGAAAACAGCTTTACTTACAATGAGTTTAACCAATTAACTGCATCCGTGCAGGAAGACCTAGATTCATACAGTAATGCAACCTATGCCTATGACCAGAACGGCAACCAAACTAGCAAGACGGATACGGATTTATATACGGGAGAAGCAAAGCAGACTCTTTATGCCTACGATGCGGCAAACAGGCTGAAAACAGCGACCGGAAAGACGGGCGGTGCCGTTGATTATGTGCAGGAAAACAAGTATAATGGATTTGGGCAGAGGGTGCAGAAAAAAGAAGGAAACGACGTAACCAATTACTTCTACGATGGAAGTGCCGTGCTGTACACCACAGACGGCGACGATACGGCAACATCCTTTAATTTAGTCGGCACGGAGGATAACATTCTGTCAACTGCCAGGACGGAAGCGGACGGGACGACCAGCTTCTTCGTTTATACCAAGGACATCCGGGAGAGCACTACAAACATCATCGGAAAAAACGGGCAGGCGGAAGTATCGTATGACTATGACATCTACGGGGAAACGACGGAACACCAGAAGGACAGCGCAGACCCGTTTTACAACGAAATCTGCTACACGGCAGGCATATATGACGATACGACAGGGCTTTACAACCTGAACGCGAGGTATTACAGCCCGGCTGACCAGACATTCCTGACACAAGACACCTACAGGGGAAGCCGCTCCAAGACAGCCACGCTTAACTACTACGCATACTGCGCAGGAAACCCCGTGAGCTACACAGACCCGAGCGGCCACGCCTTCTGGGGCGTTGTCGGCGCAGCCATGGGTGCATACGACGGCTATAAATACGCTAAGAAAAAGAACCTAAAAGGATGGAAAAAAGCCGCAGCCATAGGAGTCGGCGCAGCCTTGGGCGCAATCAACCCATTCAAAGTCGTCAAGGCAGTAAAAACGGTAAGCAAAGTATATAAAGCCAGCAAATACGCCAAGAAAGCCGCCAGCGCCAAGAAAACAGCCACCGCAGCAAAGAAAGTAGCAGCCAAGCCGAAACAGACGGTAACGACAAAGAAAAGCACAATCAACACGATCCGAACGAACGCCACCAAGAAACAAGGCCAGCAAGTCAAACGAATCCAGAAAAGGGTGGATAATCCAGGCTGCTTTGTCGCCGGGACGAAGATCCATGCAAAGGACGGCTACAAGAACATAGAAACCATCAAAGCAGGCGACTACGTCTGGTCAGAAAACCCGGAAACGAAGGAAAAAGCCCTAAAGAAAGTCAAGAAGATCTTCGTCCGGGAAAAAGACAGCACCATCAGGCTTGCCATCAACGGGGAGATTATCGAAACCACTGACGAGCATCCGTTTTATGTTGAAAACGTAGGCTTCGTGGCAGCCAAGGACCTGAAAGCAGGAGACGAAGTCCGGCTGGAAAGCGGGGAAGAAGCCCATGTAGAGGGCATTGAAAAGA
>CAJUEB010000056.1 GCA_910585135.1 uncultured Eubacteriales bacterium | reverse complement strand
ATCCGTACTGCACGAAAAGCCAAAGGACTTAATCAGACAGAGCTTGCAAACCTCTTGGGGAAATCTCTCCGCACTGTACAGAAATACGAAAGCGGAGAAATTGAACTTTCCGTTGCTATGACCAATGAGATTGCAAGAGTTCTGGAATGTGAGTCATCCTATCTCATGGGGTATGACACAAACAAAAAACCTCTATCCAACTTATCGGACATCTTACAGTTCTTTTTTAAGTTAGACAGAGTAAAGGACCTTAACTTTGAAATCGAAATAAAGAGACCTCCCAACTATGACGGTTGGCAATGTTCAGTAAATTTCAATGGGAAAGATAAAGAAGCGCCATTAAACCAGGACATCTGCCTTTTCCTTGAACAGTTAGAAAAACAGAGAGAGTCTTTCAGAGTTTATCAGACACGTTTTGATGAATTCTTAGAATGGCAGGACAAAACACTGGCTTACCATTCATCTGTTCCACTGGAAGAAAAGGAAATAGAAGAAATATCGGATGAGGAACGTATCAGAAGATTTCAGGTAATTATGAACGAGCGGTACGGTAATAAGTAGTCCAGCCATAAAGGAGGACAAAACAATGAAATTACCGAACGGTTACGGAAGTGTATCAAAACTTGGCGGAAAAAGAAGAAAACCTTTTATTGTCAGAAAAACATTGGGATATCATATCAATGAAGAAACCGGTAAAGTCGCACCTGACACTATTACCATAGGGTATACCAAGACAAGAGCAGAAGGCTATCAGCTCCTTGCTGAATACAACAGTAGCCCATATGATTTAGCCGCATCAAAGATGACATTCGCACAAGTATATGAAGAATGGTCATCAAAAAAGTTTCCAACAATTTCACAAAGCGGAATTAATGGTTATATAGCATCCTATAAAAGCTGCGAAAAGCTTTATGATCGCGTATTTAAGGATTTGAAACTTGCAGACCTGCAGATGGTTATTGATGAGTGTGATAAGAACTATCCGACATTGAAGAAAATCAAAGTATTGTTCAATCAGCTCTATAAGTTTGCGATCAAGAACGATATCTGTAACAAGGACTACTCTTCTTTCGTGGATATCGCACAGTATAAGGACAGAAATCCTAATAAGTATGACCGCGAAAAATTCACCAAAGATGAAATTACAAAGATATGGGAAATGAAAGATGACAAATACTATCAAATCATTCTCATGCTCCTGTATAACGGTCTGCGTATATCAGAATTCCTTAATCTAAAAAAGGAAAACGTGCACCTTGACGAGCAATACTTTGATGTCATTGACAGCAAGACAGAGAACGGAATCAGAAAAGTGCCTATCGCAGATAAGATGCTGCCTTTCTATCAGAGCTGGTATGATTCCTGCCCGGAATGTGAATATCTTCTTCACAACAAAAAAGGCAAAGGGTTCAAGTATGATAATTACTATCGTGTCTACTGGACCCCATTGATGGAGCAGCTTGGAATCGAAAGAACACCACACTGTACCAGGCATACCACGATTTCCATGCTGTCAGAAGCAAAGGTACAGGAAACTACCATAAAAAAAATCGTAGGACACTCAGGTGCAATGACACTGACAGAAAAAGTTTATACACACCTTGATATGTCAATTCTTATTGACGCTATTAACAAAACGCTGGAGGATATACCAATTGAAAACGAAACGCCGAAAAAAACGGCATAAAAAAAGGACACTTCTTTAGTACATAACAACTAAAAAGTGTCCTAATTTTAAAGATAGTTTGTTGCAAACGTGTTGCAAATCTGTTGCAAACCGCCATGGATTCGCACCCTTGCACCACTTTTCACAACGACGAAAACCCTTGAAAAATAAGGATTTCGTTGAAAAGCCGGCTCCAGTTTTCTATCTCTTTGAGAACTTTTATTAACGCTTGGAGAACTGGCTTGCCCTTCTCGCTTTCTTGAGTCCGTACTTCTTTCTTTCCTTCATTCTCGAATCTCTTGTCAGGAATCCTGCCGCCTTAAGCGCAGGTCTGTACGCTTCTCTATCCGCTTCACAAAGTGCTCTTGAAATACCGTGCCTGAGCGCGCCTGCCTGGCCTGTGTAGCCACCGCCGTGAACCGTAGCAACCACATCAAACTTGCCTTCACAGCCAGCGATTTCAAAAGGCCTTCTCACCTCTCTCTTTACGATTTCCATTGCCATGTAATCATCAAGAGGCTTCTTGTTTACTGTGATATTTCCGTTACCAGGGATTAATCTAACTCTAGCAACCGAAGATTTTCTTCTTCCTGTTCCATAATACTGTGTTTTTGCCATCGTTTAATTCCTCCCTTCCTTAAATATCCAAAACTTCCGGCTTCTGTGCTGCATGCCCGTGTTCAGGTCCTGCATAAACCTTTAACTTCTTGTACATCTGCCTTCCGAGCTTGCCATTCGGCATCATGCCCTTAACAGCGTGGCGGACAGCTTCAGTCGGATGCTTTTCCATCATCTGAGCGAAGGTCAGCTCCCTGAGACCGCCGGGATATCCCGTATGTCTCTTGTAAATCTTCTCTTTTCTTTTCTTGCCTGTCACTGCGACCTTTTCCGCATTGATCACGATAACATAGTCGCCGCAGTCAACGTGAGGCGTGTAAGTCGGCTTGTTCTTTCCCCTGAGAATTGCAGCGATCTGCGATGCCATTCTTCCCAGGTTCTTGCCTTCAGCATCTACAACGTACCATTTACGTTCTACTTCTGCCGGCTTTGCGATAAATGAACTCATCTTCTCTTCCTTTCTGCCTACTGGGTTTGCGATGAGCAAACGGTTTCGGCTCTGCCTACTGGTTTTCATGCAAAGCGCTGCGCCTTATGGTCAGCCCCTAGCGAAAATGGTTCGGCAAACTAAAACTGATTGCAGACCTTCTGATCAAAGAAAGACGGCTTCGCCAATTCTCTTTTGATCCGATCAGAGATCCGGGTTTTAGCCATGCTTGCCCGGACGGTATTCCATCCTGCTTACACGAAAAAACCATGCCGCATACACGACACGAAATTATTTTACACGCTGCATTCTCCAAAGTCAAAGGTTTTTTCCGTCATTCCAATTTTTTTTCTGTCTTTTCCCGAAAACTTGTTCATTTCACCAAATTTCATCGATTTTTTCGCGAAATGCGAGGCGTCTGCGCGCAAATTCCACCCAAGCCCGCCGCGCTTTTTTATACGATTCTATCTGACCCTTCCATCCCAGAAATTTCTCCCAAGATCCGTACTTTGCCACGCAATCAATTCGAGTCGTGCCAGCTCCGCCAGAAATGCTTCCTTCATTGCACCAGGCTCCGTTTTCATATATAATTGGCTATATGACGCAATCCCATCTACACCAAAACCAAAGGAGGACACCCGATGATTTTTCTAAAAAACGACTACAGCTTAGGCGCGCACCCAAAAATCCTGGAGGCGCTTACCGAGACAAACATGGTTCTTGCTGACGGATACGGCGTGGACCAATTCTGCGATGCAGCAGCAAACCGCATTCGGGAACTGATCGAATGCCCATCCGCTTATGTGCAGTTTCTCACCGCCGGAACACAAACCAATATGACAGCGCTATCCGCATTCCTGCGGCCACACCACAGCGTGATCGCTCCATCCACAGGCCATATCTGCGTACACGAAACGGGCGCGATCGAAGCGACCGGACACAAAGTCAACCACGTACCAACAACAGATGGCAAGCTGCGCCCGGAGGATATCGAAACCGTGATCAGGGAACATGAAGACGAGCATTTCGTAAAACCAGCAATCATATACATTTCCAATTCCACGGAAACCGGACTGGTCTACAAAAAAGCGGAACTGACAGCGCTAAAGAAAACGTGCGAAAAACACAATCTGCTCATGTACATCGACGGCGCGCGCCTTGCCATGGCGATGACAGCAGAAGGCAGCGATATCACTTACGCTGATCTTCCCAAGGTTTCAGATGCTTTCTATATCGGCGGCACAAAATGCGGCGCGATGTTTGGGGAAGCATTGGTTATCGTCAATGAACGTTTACAAGAAGATATCAGATGGCTGGTAAAGCAGCGCGGCGGAATGCTGGCAAAGGGCAGGCTCCTAGGTGTGCAATTCGATGCGCTGCTCAAAGATGACCTTTATCTCAAGCTAGGCGCTCATGCCAATCACATGGCAAAAAAGCTCGCAGACGGAATCATAGCCAAAGGATACGAATTCGCTGTTCCACCTGCGACAAATATGATTTTCCCGCTTTTCCCAAAGGCTCTCGTGGAAAAGCTGAAAGAAGCAGTCATGTTTGAAAGATGGTCTTTCTCCACCAAAACGCACGATTCCATCAGGCTGGTAACCTCATGGGGAACGACGCAGGAAGAAGTAGACGCATTCCTGAAGCTGCTTCCGTAAGTTTTGCATACAGCAAAACTTTTTCTCATACCAAAACGAAGGGTTCACAATACAAAAATTCGCCTAGCCCTCTGCGTACCGGGACAAAAACTGCCTGGTCCTGTTATGCTGTGGATCATCAATGACCTGTCTGGCTGCGCCCTGCTCTACAATGTAACCATCATCCATAAAGATGATCTGGTCGGCGACATCTCTCGCAAATGCCATCTCATGCGTGACGATGATCATCGTCGTCTTCTGGTCAGCAAGGCTGCGGATTACCTTCAGCACCTCTCCCGTCAGCTCCGGGTCAAGTGCGGAAGTCGGCTCATCGAAGCATAAGATATCCGGCTGTAAAGCCAAGGCCCGGGCAATGGCGACCCGCTGCTGCTGCCCGCCGGAAAGCTGGTGCGGATAATGCCCGGCGCGTTCCGTCAAACCCATCTGCGCCAAAAGCCGCCTTCCATGCGCTTCGATTTCCGCCATGATCTCCCCTTTCTGCGCTTTAAAATCAGGACGCTCCTTCGCAAGCAGTTCTTCTGCAATGGTAACATTTTTTAACGCTGTATATTGCGGAAACAGGTTGAACTGCTGGAACACCATGCCAAAATGAAGACGCTTTCTGCGAATATCCTGCTCATTTTCCTTTTGGCTGCGCGCAGCATCAAAGAGCAGATCCCCTTTGACAGAAATCGTGCCGCTATCCGGCGTTTCCAAAAAGTTCAAACAACGAAGCAGCGTCGTCTTTCCCGATCCTGATGAGCCGATGATTGCCAGCGCCTTTCCTTCCTCCATCGAAAAGCTGATATCCTTCAAAACCTTCGTACTCTTAAAGCTTTTTTCGATGTGTTTCACTTCCAAAATACTCATGCGCACACCTCCTATTTGAAATAGTCCAGCTTTTTCTCAAGATAATTAAATAATAGCGTCAGAATCCCGACGAAAATCAAGTAAAACACGCCCGTGTAAAACAGCGGCCAAGTGATCCCAGCGGACTTCATGAAGGAAAAGCCCGCAAACGTCAGCTCATAAGCGGCGATGATCCGCGCCAGCGACGTATCCTTGACCAGTGTAATAATCTCATTGGACATCGGCGGCACGATACGCTTGATCATCTGCAAAAGCGTCACTTTAAAGAAGATCTGGCGTTTTGTCATGCCCAGCACTTGCCCCGCTTCACGCTGTCCGATCGGAACACCTTCGATCCCGCCCCGGAAGATCACCGAAAAGTAGCAGGCATAGTTGATGACAAACGATACGACCGTGGCCGTGATCCTGCCCGCCTCGTTTCCAGACCAGATATTATGCCCCAGCCACATACCCGGCCCATAAAATATGATGATGAGCTGTAACATCAGCGGCGTTCCCCGAATTACCCAGATAATCGTCTGCACAAGGTATTTCAATGGTTTGAATTTGCTCATCGAACCAAATGCGAGAATAAGGCCCAGCGGGATTGCAAAGATCAGTGTAAAAATAAAAATCTGGAATGTCGTCCATAATCCATTTGCCAATTCCAGTGTTACTGTTGCAAACATGAAAATCTCTCCTTGAACATACAAGCGACAATGAAGGAGCTGCCGCATTAAAGAGAAAGGATGCAGGATACAGCGTATCATCTCATTCATTTTGCCATATCCTGTACCTCGCCCGTTTAATACAGACAGCCCCTATGAAAAATCAATCTCGTGCGCTAGTGCGATTATGCTATTCCGCATCCTTCGGAACAACTACAACCTGTGCATTTTTGCAGTATGCATTCGTGCATTCCATAGCCGCTTTCACTTCATCCGTCAGCGTCATGCCGTTCCATACCACGTCGATATTCTTGGAATCCAGCTCCATCGTTTTCGTATCCCAGTCGATCTCCATAAACTGTACTTCTACGCCCAGTTTAGAGCCAACGATCCTTGCCATGTCAGCGTCAAAACCGATCCATTCGCCATTGTCGTCCTTGTAATCCATCGGTGCGAAATCCGTAATGCCAACGATGAGCGTGCCTTTTCCCTTGATGTATTCTACATCGCTGTCAGATGCAGCCGCTTCATATGTAGCTTCTTCCTGCTCAAGCAGAGCTTCCTGAACGCCATACTTTTCTGCTGTCGTTCTCATCGTCCCATCTGCATAGGATTCAGCGAAAACCGCATTGATATAGGACGCAAGGTCTGAATCCTTACGGCAGCCAACGCCGTATTCTTCGCTTGTAAGCTCATCTGTATGAATCAGATCCGGATAGCTCGTTCCTTCCCCGATCATTGCGCCAGCCATGAGCAGGTCGATGATCGCAGCATCGGACGTACCTGATTTTACTTCCATCAGCGCGTCCGCCTGTGAACCAACGGAATTTATTTCCCAGCCTTGTTCTTTGGCTGCTGCTTCTCCTGCTGATCCCGCTTCCACGGCATATACTGTCGCATCACCAGAATCCTCCCCGCCGCCGCAGCTTGCAAGGCCAAAGCATAAAACCATCGCTAAGCTCAATACGATCGCTAACTTTTTCTTCATGATATCTTCCTCCTGTTAATTCCTATCACTTCTTATGTTGCTCCAATATTCTATCATGTTAGCGTGATAAAGTAAAGGAGTTTTCCTGTTTCATATGCATTAAAAAAGCAGCCAATCCCAAAGACTAGCTGCTTTTAACCATATTCGCCGTATTACTTTCACCAGGGGAGAAAACGTTTTTCATACGCTCCCCCAGCTATCATTTCGTTTCCATGCGCTCCTCACTCAAAGACACATCTCGCTCAAAACCACGTCTCATTTCAGGGCGCGTCTTGCTCAAATATGCACCTCGTTAAAAGGCGCATCCCCGCTAAACCAGTTCTACCACGACTTTCTTTTTCTTGCCCTTTTCCACCAGCAGCTTGCCATCCTTAAATAAATCAGGCGTTACCATGAGCTTCTTGTCGGAAACCTTCTCGCCGTCTAATTTCAGGCCGCCCTGTTCGATGGTCATGAAACCTTCTCTGTTGCTCGGCACAAGTCCCAGCTCCTTGATGAAATTAACAACGCCCATTCCATCACCTGCGAGTCTCCCGGCTTCAAAGGAAACCGTAGGCAGATTGGACAAATCCCCGCCGCCGCCAAAAGCAGCGCGCGCCGCATCCTGTGCCTTTGCAGCTTCCGCCTCGCCGTGAACGAGCTTCGTCACCTCATAAGCCAAGACTTCCTTCGCTTTGTTGATTTCCTTATCTTCTAAGGAAGCCAGCCGTTTCACCTCATCCATCGGCAAGAAAGTAAGCATCCGCAGGCATTTTTCTACATCGGCATCGCCGACATTGCGCCAGTACTGATAAAATTCATATGGAGAGGTCTTCGCCGCATCCAGCCAAAGCGCGCCCTTCTGCGTCTTTCCCATCTTTTGCCCTTCCGAATTGGTCAGAAGTGAGAAAGTCATGCCATAGACCTCTTTTCCCGTCTTTTTCCGCGTCAGATCCACGCCGCCGATGATGTTTGACCACTGATCGTTTCCGCCAAACTGAATCTTAACATCAAAATCACGCGCCATTACCATGAAGTCATAGCTCTGCATCAGCATATAATTCAGCTCGAACATCGTCAGCCCGCCTTCGCGATCCATCCTCTGTTTGAAACACTCAGCGCGGAGCATCGTATTCACATTAAAGCAGGAGCCAATCTCCCGGATAAACTCGATGTAATTCAGCGGCCTGAGCCATCTGGCGTTGTTGACCGCGATCGCCTTGCCCGGCTCTGGTTTTTTATTCTCATGCCCCGGCGTATATACCCCAGCATTTCCTTCGTACTGCCACTCCTCGTCAAACTCCAGGAACTGGTCAAACAGACGCTTGAACTGGTTGCAGTTATGCTCGATGGTTTCAATGCTCATGAGCTGCCGCATATCGCTCCTGCCGGACGGATCGCCGACCATCCCCGTGCCGCCACCGATCAGCACGACAGGCGTATGCCCGTACTTTTGCATATACATCATGATGATGACCTGCATGAAATGCCCTACATGAAGGCAATCAGCCGTCGGGTCAAACCCAATATAAAATTTCACCTTTTCATTCTGCAAAAGCGCGCGAACCTTTTCTTCGTCCGTGGATTGCTCTATGAATCCTCTTTCTTTTAATACATCATATACATTGTCGTATTTGCTAACGCTGTCGGGGATAAAATCAAAACCCATTGTCCTCATTCTCCTTATGCCGGGCCGCCAGCAAGCAGCCTCCTATTTTTCTTTTCAAAGCACCGCCCATGAGACGCGCTTGTTCTTCATCGAAAAAGCGCCACCCAACGCAGTCGTCTCACCATTTGTTCCACCGCAAATTTATTTTGTGCCGTAAAGCCTGTCGCCTGCATCTCCCAAGCCTGGCAGGATGTACTTGTTTTCATTGAGGCCTTCGTCCTTTGCCGCAATATAAATATCGACATCAGGATGCGCCTTTTGAAGCACTTCAATGCCCTCTGGCGCTGCGATCAGGCAAAGGAAGCAAATCTTCTTGCCGCCTCTCTTTTTGATAAAATCGATCGCCGCTACAGCACTTCCGCCCGTTGCCAGCATCGGGTCAACGACAAAAATCTCCCGCTTGTCAATATCGTTTGGCAGCTTACAATAATACTCCACAGGCAGATGCGTTTCCGGGTCTCTGTAAAGTCCCACATGCCCGACCTTTGCATTCGGGACTAAAGCCAACATCCCGTCTACCATGCCAAGGCCCGCCCGCAAAATCGGCACGATGGCAATATCTTCCCCATCCAGCATATTAACCGTAGCCGGCTGCATCGGCGTAGTAATTTTAACTTCTTTCAGCGGAAGTGTCCTCGTCGCTTCATAAGCCATGAGCATTGAGATCTCTTTTACCAGCTCCCTGAAATCCTTAACGCTTGTTTCTTCTTTTCGAATCATTGCAGTCTTGTGCTGAATTAACGGATGATCAAATACATATACTTTGCTCATTTCCTACCTGCCTTTCATTATAAAAAAAGTTTTACCTTTAAAAACAATTTATGATCCTGCCGCTGGGACGATAGATGGGAAAACGGCTTTCCGCTTTTACAGCATGTCCACACGCCTTTGGTGTCTTCCTCCCTCAAATTCCGTATCGAGCCACGCCGCCGTAATATCCAGCGCAGTCTGGGTTTCTGTAGTCCTGCCGCCCAAGGCTAGCAGATTGGCGTTGTTGTGTTTTCTGGACATCTCCGCCATATGGACGTTTGTGCAAAGCGCACAGCGTATGCCCTCCACCTTATTTGCTGCGATAGAAATGCCGATTCCCGTGCCGCAGCACACGATCCCCCGCTCCGCTTGTCCACTGGCGACAGCCTCTCCACAGGCTTTTCCATAAATCGGGTAATCCACCATCTCTTCGGAGCCCGTGCCTAAATCCAAAACCTCAATACCCCTGGCAGCAAGGTATTTCTTGATTTCTTCCTTTAACTGGTATCCGCCATGGTCGCTGGCAACCGCTATTTTCATATCGTTCCTCCTCATGCTTATCATGCCTTCGCGATTTTATACTTTCGCTATGTTGTATCCTGCCGATTTTAGCATCCTGTTCATGACTGCAAATCCCACGCCATCGGTATCGCTGAGCGCGCCCGCTAAAATCAGGTCTACGCCTTCGTTATCCAAGTCGCGCAGCCTTGCAAAAAAATCGTGTGCAGCTTCGATGAATGCCCTTTCCTCAAACAGGATCACGCCAACTTTAAGTCCCAGCCGTTCGTTGAGACCTTTTAACCGTTCGATTTCCTGCTTCACCTTATCTCTCTGCCCTTCGATTACGGTCATCTGCGCTTTCGGCGCATAATGCCTATATTTCATCCCCGGTGATTTCGGTGCAAAGCCGTCTGCCTCTCCTGCTCCGGTGTTCGGATCGAGGTCATGAAAATTTGAATCCTGCCGCAAGGATTCATCGTACTTGACCTTCTTTCCCAGCGCCGCTTCAATGTTTTCTGCGGTAATAATGCCCGGCCTTAAAATCGTCGGAACATCAGAGGTCATATCCACCACGGTGGATTCGATCCCCACACGGCAATCCTCGCCGCAAAGAATCGCATCGATTTTACCATCCATATCAGAAATAACATCCTTGGCTCTTGTCGGGCTTGGTCTTCCCGATATATTTGCACTCGGCGCTGCAATCGGCGTATCCGCCATGGTAATCAGATCGAGTGCTGCCTTGCTGTCAGGCATCCGCACCGCAACGGTATCCAGGCCGCCTGTCGTCCGATCCGGAACATCTGCTTTTTTCTTCACGACCAGCGTCAGAGGACCTGGCCAGAAATTTTCAACCAAAGCTACGATATCAGCACTGAGCATTGGCGTCAGCCTGCCCATATCGCTCGCCCTGGCAATATGGACGATGATTGGATTATCGCTGGGCCGCCCTTTCGCTTTATAAATATCTGCTACCGCTTTTGAATTGAATGCGTCCGCACCCAGCCCGTAAACAGTTTCTGTCGGGAGCGCCACCAATCCGCCTCGCCGGATAATGGAAGCCGCCTCGCTAATATCCTGTTTAGTTGTCGATAAAATTTTTGTCTTCATGTTATTTGCTTTTCCAATTCATGCGAATCAATTCGCAATAATTGTATTCTAATGTTTAACCGTTTTTTGTTTTCCCACAAGTATTTAAACTTTGCGGATTTTTCTGGTTACAAATCTTAAAACTTGCAAGATTTACGAAACTTCCCTGTAAAACGCACCTCGAAGCGCTCGCAAAACGTCAGGCGGCATTTGCCATCCCGTCCGCCATTTCCTTTAAAAACTCTTCATCTTTTCTGCCTGGTCGTTCGTAATCAGCCCATCGACGATTTCATCGATATCCCCATCCAAAAAAGTATCCAGCTTATAAAGCGTCAGGCCAATCCTGTGGTCAGAAACCCTCCCCTGCGGGAAGTTGTATGTCCTGATTCGCTCGCTCCTGTCACCGGAGCCGACCATGCTTTTTCGCTGATCCGCAATTTCCTTATTTTGTTCCTGCATCTTCAAGTCATAGAGCCTCGACCGCAAAACCTTAAAGGCTTTATCTTTGTTTTTAATCTGGGATTTCTCGTCCTGGCAAGTCACAACCAGTCCCGTAGGCTCATGCGTAAGCCTGACAGCGGAGTCCGTCGTGTTGACGCACTGCCCGCCATTGCCGGATGCCCGGTACACATCAACCCTGACATCGTTTGGATTCAAATCTACTTCTACGTCATCCACTTCTGGCAATACGGCTACCGTTGCTGCCGATGTATGCACTCTGCCGCTGGATTCCGTTTCCGGGACACGCTGTACCCTGTGCGCCCCGCTTTCATATTTCAGCCTGGAATATGCGCCTTTTCCTTTAATTAAAACAACAGCTTCCTTGATACCGCCAAGCCCAGTATCATTGACATCCATCATTTCCGTTTTCCAGCGGTTTCGCTCAGCATACCTGGTATACATCCTCAGCAGATCCGCACCGAAAAGAGCCGCTTCCTCGCCGCCCGTACCGGCCCTGATTTCAAGAATAACGTTCTTCTCATCATTCGGATCTTTCGGGAGCAACAGGAGCTTTAGCTCGCCTTCCTGTTTCTGAATCTTTTCTTCCAGCTCGCCAATTTCCATTTTTGCCAGCTCTCGCATCTCTTCGTCGCCGTCTTCCAGCATCTCTTTGGCGTCTTTTAGCTCTGCTTTTGCCTTTTTATATTCACCATAAGCCTTTACGATCGGCTCCATCTCGCCCATTTCCTTCACGCATTTCTGCCATACCGGCTGGTTGTTTATCACCTGGGGATCGGAAGCCTTCTGTGCCAGCTCATCATATTTTTCCGTTATGAAATCCAATTTATCAAACATGTCATACTCCTGCTTTTTATCTTTCCTTTTTTGTGCGCATTTCATGCCCTGCCGCACTTTTTCTAACTATTTATTGTAACAGAAATCTACAGGAAAAAAAAGAGCAAATGGTGTATCCGCTTAAAAAACCTGTAGGTTTGTCAAACATATGTTACACCATCAGCTAAAAAATTAATAAGGGTTTC
>CAJUEB010000055.1 GCA_910585135.1 uncultured Eubacteriales bacterium | reverse complement strand
GTTTTCAAGGGTTACAGCCATCCGTATACCGCTACATATGCTAACTTCTCAATAGGAAGAGAGCCTGACTGCTAAAGCTTTTGAAAAAAGAGTAGCAACCGCTTCAAAAAGACTAATTGCTACTCTTTTTTAGCGAAAGTGCCAAAAAAGAGTTTTCTCAGCCATGTATGCAGCCCTCCGCACGCTTTTCCTCTGGAAATTTTTCAGAATGGGAGTTGACAACACCTATGATTTCAAAGTACAATACCATATAGAGAGCGGTCATTTGCGGTATACGCATCGTCTTTATAAATTATTGCTCATAGATGTAGTTGTTACGCATATTTGCAGATATCAATAGATTGCGTTTCCGTTTGCCGCATATGTGTTCATACGTCCGCTCCGAAAATGTTAATTGCATAGACATAAATGAAAATAAAAAATCGTGTACATCCCAGATGTACTTTCGAATCTCTCCGATTCCTGCACGACACCCGCTGCCGGCAGGAACGTTAGGGTAGCAAAAGCGATTTTACTGCCTGCCATTGTGCGAAGGAGACTTGATTGTTAAACGACAAATCAAGCCTGACTGCGCACTTTTTTATTGTAATAAAAACGCAAAATTTTTACTCTGTTTGAGTTCACTTGTTTTGCGCTTTACTTGCTGATTGTTACATAGAAAAGTGCGCAGTCAGGCTTTTTCATTGCCTCAATATAAACAGCCAAGGCGCTAATTCATATTTGTCCATTAGATTCCACTTTAATCGTCAACCGCCCAAATTTCACCTAAGATGCAAAGCGTTACGCGATGCTGAATACCATTTCTCCTTTTCGGGAAAGAAGCTCTTTCAGCTCATCATCCAGGCGGCATATGCTGACCGATGCGCCGATCATCTCCATAGATGTTGCAAATTCGCCTAAAATCGCTTTGTGGATTTTCATCCCCTCCGCTTCCATGCATGCCTTCACATCTTTATAGAGGATTGCCAGCTCTTCCCTCGAAGTTCCGCCCAGACCGTTGACTAATACAGCGATTTCACCAAAATCATCCCTTTCTTTTACAAACCGATCCACAATGTCGCGGGCGATTTCCGCAGAAGTCTTTACCGCAGAGCGAAATACGCCGGGTTCGCCGTGGATTCCCATGCCCATTTCCATTTCATCATCACCGATCTCAAAGATAGGGTTTTCCTGTCCCGGAAGCTGACACGGTGAAAAAGCAAATCCAACGGTATATGTCGCGTCTACAGCCTTTTCAGCGACGCGTTTCACTTCGTCCAGGCTAGCGCCCTCTTCCGCCTTCGCTCCTGCCATTTTATACGGAAAATAAATCCCTGCAATGCCCCGTCTGTTTTCCTTGTTCTCATGCGGTGCAGAAAGAATATCGTCTGCCGCCTTTACAATTTCCGCACGGATATCGTCCATTTCCAGCATATCCCTGGCCATTTCAAAATTCATCGTATCGCCGAAATAATTGCCAAACAAGAACAGGCAACCTTTTCCTGCATCCATTTCCTTCGCCGTTTCATAAATCACCTCACTCGATGGCGAAGTAAATACATTGCCGACAGCGCAACCATCCAGAAAGCCTTCCCCTACGAATCCCGTAAAGGTCGGCAGGTGACCGTAACCGCCTCCCGAAATGATTGCAACCTTTTCCTTTTTCTGCGCACGCACGATGCCGCGCTGGCTTCCCGCGCAAAACTTGATCTTATCCGCATGTGCCGCTACCAGTCCCTGCAAGCTGTCATCCACAAACGTATCTGCGCTGTTCATTATTTTTTTCATTCCGTTCCTTCTCCCTTCAAAATATTACATAAACCTTCTGCCTGAACTGATCAATTTACGATTGCCCTTTTGTTTACAGGCTTTATTTCGTAACTTTATAAATCACCATATTCTGATCCGTGAATTCAGCATCCACCTGGACTCCCCCTCGCAGCTTCAGATAGCCTTCCACTTCATCGGCATAGATAAAATATTCAGACTCCAGCAGCTGCAATCCTTCCGTGTCGCCCTCCTGCTGCAAGCGTTTTCTGACCGCTTCCTTCTCCGCCGCGTTTTGGTAACACCTGTCCGCAATCAGTACGCTGCCGCCTTCCTTGCAAAGCTTCAGCATATTATCGATCGCTTTATATTGATCGGCCGGATCAATGTGATGGAGCGTGAAGGTGGATACCACCACATCATATTGGCGAAATCCTTCCGGATCTAAATCGAGGATATCTCCCAGCTCAAGCTCTGCCCACGAAAGCTTTTTGCGGCTTTCCAGCAGCATCGGCAGGCTCATGTCAAGACCCGTCAACTTCGTGTCAGCGCCGCTTTCCTGCCATAAATTGCAAGTGCCGCAGCCCACATCGATAAAGGTCTTTCCCTTCATTTCATGCAAAATTTCCTGCATTCTCGTGATTGTGTTCCGATAAGGAATATCTTCTTTTAAATATCGGTTGATAAAATCCGAAGCGATGGCGTCAAAATCCCATTCTGAAGCCAGGTCGTCATAATTGATTTTCGTATAACGCTTTTCCCTGTCAGTAAGGACGATCTGCGAAAACGATTCCTGGTCGCCGCTTTCCAAAAATTTATTGATCGTCCTGCGCAGTTCTGTCTTGGTCTGTTGCAGCTGCCTGATCTGTGCGTCCACCGCTTTATACTGTAAGTAGAACATATCCAACTGGTCGTTTTTCGTTTTATCAAACTCCAGAATATCCTTGATCTCCATAATGGAAAACCCCAAGTGGCGCAGAATCGCGATGGTTTCGATCTCCACGAGGTTTTCCGCCGTATACTCCCTGTAAGTGTTTTCCTTCCGCTTCGGTGCAATCAGGCCTTGCTCCTCATAAATACGAAGCATTTTAGGCGTGACGGACAGTTTTTGGCAAACCATTTTCGTGTTCATATAGTTTCTCCAATCATCAATTTCTATCATATAACATATCGCTGTAAGCAATATGGCAGCCTGCCCCCAAATATTCAGAGAATATTCGACATCTGTCCTGAATATCCGATGGATATTCAGGCGGTGCAACAAAGCCTTTCGACAAAACGAATCAGTGAAGCCGCCTTTGTTCTGCGCGTTCTGGTTGCAGGCAAATGCAAATTCCTATAATGTGTTAGGGTTATTGTACCACATTTTCATCAAAGCTTGCAGGGTCAGAATACACTTTGTCCTTAGGGCTAAGTCAACGAACCAATCAACGGAACAGAAAATTCCGGTACGTTTTGTAAAGTGCAGCGAACCGGGATGGGTGCGGCATACTCATGCAGCTAGAGTTGGCTGTTTTTAGCCTTTTTACATTATTCTTGCTGCTGTTTTTATGATATTTGAGCTATTTTTCCTGTGTCTGTGATTCAAATCATACCCAAATAGCTATTAAATGTGGTTTTACCGCCCGTTTTACATAAGCGAGTAGATTTCTACTAAAATCATGTACTCTTTTTTGAAATCCGATATTCATTCTTTTTATTTTTAAGTCTGAAAAAGCGAAGGCAGTTAAGTCCTCGCCTTTTCTTAAAAATTATTTACTTTATTGAGGAATACAATAATGGGTGTTCTTGCCCTTTCCTTCTTGGATAAGCAGGCCGTTTTCAACCATTTTCTTTAGCAGCCGTCCACATGATGACTGACCCATGCCAAGCAGTATTTCTATTTCTTTTCTTGTAACAAAACCCCGCTGCTTTGTCAGGGCAATCACCTTTTCCTCCGGTGTGCCTTTCCCTGGATTTACCTGCATTTGTCTCGCAGGTTCAGGCATTGCATTCAAGTTAGGGAGAATAATCTTAAAAGCATTATCAGATGTTTCAATCTGCGGTGTCATCCCGGTTTCCTCATACGCTTCCATGATTTTTATAACTCCGGTTCCATAGGCTTCTATCAACTCCAAACGATAAAATACATTTGCCAGTTTGGTATTCCGGCAGACGGAAATTCCCATTGTTACATCTTTTAAGGATATACCGCTAACCAGACCGCCGATCGAGGTAAATTCAAGCCTGTCTGCATAAAGGCTAATGAAGGTGCTGGCACGGAATGAATATTCACGGTGTACCAGAAGATTCAAAAGGGCCTCCCTGACTGCTGTCTCCGGATAATCCCGTCTGTCAATACGGTATAACCGATCAAAGGTTGAATGTGTCTGATTGCGGAAATCAATAAACTCATACGCTTCATCCATCTGCCGAAACAAAGAGCCGGAAAATTCTTTCCGATCCTTAAATTCACTCTGTGTTGTACCTTGAAAAACGGCGGCTTTAATTGTATGCATACACTGATCTGAAAGTAGTAACCCTAAATTTGTATAGACACCATCCTGTGTTACCATTCCTAATGTTTTCATTTGTGTGAGGCCAAACTTTACATTCCGCTTGGCAAATATTTTTTTTGCACTTTCAAATGTTAATTTCTGTTCCAGCGACCGCATTTCTTCAAAATGATCTCCGTCAGTTTCCTTAATCATGCGACGGATTGCTGCATTTGTAGCTGGAACAGAGGAATAACCCTGACGGACATAAACGCCTTCGGGACGCAAACCCTTTTTTGCTATATAATATGGTCGTTCTGTTCCCTGCTGAATATCAACTGCAACGATTTTCTTTCCGCCTGCCGTTACTGTTTCATAGTGAAGGAACATCGTCACATCCGGTTTAATTGCATCTCGAACCATATTGCTGATTTGCAAAGAAGTTTCATCTGGGTTGTCCAGTCCTAACACTGTTCCGTCATCCTGAACGCCGATGTACAGTTTTCCTCCCTCACAGTTTGCAAAAGCAACGATTGCTTTTTTTATATCTTCCACTACGATTGCTTTTAGTTCAACCGTTTCGCTTTCCTGAAAAATCACCTGACCGCCTCCTATTTTTATTCTGCCCACATTCTACTCATTTTACTCATTCTTGTCAACCATCTGGTTAGAATGAGCAGAGAATCCCAGATTGACACCGCCGTTAGGGCTGGGATTATGATACCATATAAGATAATTCTTAACACTTCATTTCACGGGAGGCAATTTATGTATACAATTGATGAAATCAAAAACACGCTTGAAAAAATAGCGGAACAAATAAAGATCCAGGAAACACTTCTGACGGAGCTTGACGGAATGTCAGGCGACGGCGATCTCGGAATTACTGCGGTGAAGCTGTCAGAAGCACTCAAAAAAATGGCGCAAAGCGATATCACCGACCCAGGAATGCTTTTCATGAAAACAGGCATGGAAATGAATAAGCAAGCGCCTTCTACCATGGGGACGCTACTGGCGGCAGGCGTGATGTCGCTTGGTAAAACGTTCAAGGGAAAAACAGAGCTTACAGATGAAGACATCGCAATGCTGCCGAGGCTTCTCGCGGAGGAAATCATGAGACGCGGAAAAGCCAGCCTGGGAGACAAAACCATTCTCGATGCGCTCCTTCCGATGGCTGATGCGGTACAGGAAGCTTTCGCAGAAACAGGCAACATAAAAGAGGCTTACAGCAAAGGTGCAAAAGCCGCAGAAGCCGGAGCGGAACACACCCGCGGCATGACAGCCAAAACAGGCAGGGCAAGCTGGATTGCAGACAGGACGAAGGACAATCTCGACGGCGGCGCTGTCCTGTGCGCTAAAATAGCAGAGCTTTATAAATAGCGGCAATTACGGCTCTGGTTTGCTGAAATCGGAGGCTCTGCTCATAACGTCTGCACCCTTGCCTTGCAGCAAACGGCGGTTTCCCCTTTTTGCAAACGGCGGCTTTACAATTATAAAAACAATCACTCATGACAACTACAGCAGGTATATCAAATGACTACATTAAATACAAAAAACCCTGTATTAAACCCGAAAGCCATTGTCTTTGTCAATGTGCTGTTCACCTCATGCAATTCCATATTTTTTAAACTGTCCACAGTTCCTGCGATGGTATTTGTCAGCTATCGCTTTTTCCTGTGCGCACTGGTCTTTCTGGGGGTTCTTGCCATCCGGGCGGCGCGGGCAAAGCGCAAGCTTCTGGAAATTACGTCAAAGCGGTTTGCCGCATTGTTTGTCATCGGCTTCATCTTCTCCTTTGGCGCTTACGTTTACTTCATTGCCCTCAAAAAAACAGCGCTTTCCAGCGTACTGATCCTGACCAGCAGCATGTCCATATTTGTGGTGTTCTTCTCTTTCCTGTTCCTGAAAGAAAAAATCGCGCCACGAAGCCTCCTTGCCATACTGCTGGCTTTTATCGGATGCATTATCGTCGTCATGACCAAAACCAACGGGCTGGCCAATTCCATGATGGGCAATCTCTGCGCTTTGCTGTGTGCCATTTGCTCGGCGATCTACATGGTATCCATGAAAAAGTTTTCCGACGTCCATGTACCGACCAAGCTTTTCGCCGTATATACCGGAAGCTTCGTGTTCGCGTTTATCGTAGCCATGATTCAGGGATGCTCCTTCCTGGCATTCGAAGACGGAACGCTTTTCCCGCCAAAGGAATATTTATGGGTTTTCTGCTCGGCGGTTCTTTCGGTATGCATTCCGCAAGGGATCATCAACTGGGCGCTGAAATGGGTCAAAGCTACTTTCGTGGGGAGCATATCGCTGTTAGAGCCTATCATCGGAACGTTTTACGGCTTTCTGATCTGGTCGGAAAGCGTTAGCCTCAATCAAGTAATCGGCGGTATTTGCGTTATCGGCGGGCTTTATTTGTACAACCTGAGCGAATATAAACTTAAAGAAAAAGAGCTTACGCAGCAGCAGCCAGGCGAAAAATAGGGAAGAGGCCTTATGTGCCGCTACTGAATCGCGCAGCCACACGAAACCGAAACCGAAAAAATCAAACCCGCACACAACATTAATATGATGACCGCACTAGCAATTTCGAGCGTTTTATTATATAGTAAATAATAGGGGGAATCCGTAAGCGCACTTCCTGCAAAATGTTGCAAAACCTGCCGCAAAAAACAGCGGCAAAAGCCCGCTGTAAAAAACCTGCCGCAAAGAACAACAACAAAACCAACAGCGAAGGGGCAGCAGCAAAAATCCAGTTGTAAAAGCTGTAGCGAATCTGCGGCAAGCAGGAAGATTTGCATGAAAATATTTGCAGGATCTGCGGACGGCCTCAAAACCTGATCAAACGATTAACCAAAGCCAGCCTTACGACAGGCAAACAAGAAAAGAGGTGCTTTATTATGAATGCAGAAAAGGTATTTACAAACGGTAAGATTTACACCGTCAACGAAAACAGGGACTGGGCAGAGGCCGTAGCCATCGACGATGGAAAAATCATATTCGTTGGAAGCGACAGCGATGCCAAGGATTACATCGGCAAATCGACTGAGGTTGTCGATCTGCAAGGAAAAATGATGCTCCCCGGATTCATGGACGGGCATTGCCATCCTGTCCTTGCCGCCCATTATACATCAGGCGTCTACCTCGAAATCGACTATGACCTGGACACCTGCTTAGCAGAAATCCGCAAGTACGTGAACGAACATCCGGATAAGAAAACGTATTTTGGCCTGGGCTATGCGGAATGGCTCTTTGATGAAAAAGGACCAAAAAAGGAAATGCTGGATGCAATCTGTGCAGATAAGCCGATGCTGATGCTCGGCAGCGGCGGCCACGAAGGCTGGGCAAACAGTAAAGCGCTGGAAATGGCCGGCATCACGAAGGATACTGCCGATCCGATTCCTGGATTCCAATACTATGGACGCGACGAACAGGGAAACCCTTCCGGTCATTTGATGGAAACGATTCCATTGCTCTCCGTTATGGGTGAGCTGCCGTTCTTTGATGATGAGGTAATCAAAGGGCTGCTTTCCGAGATTTCCGCCGGATATGCTGCTATGGGCGTTACTTCCGTTGCCGACATGGGAATTTTCCGCTCCATGGCAGACAAAGGCATCAAAATGGTGAAAGATGCCATCGACAGCGGTAAATTCGTTCAGCGGTTCACTGGCTGCGGCGGGATCATCGAATCCGATGATCGCATCGAAGAGCATCTCGACCATCTGGCCGCTTTGCATGAAAAATACGATGACGATCGATTCCGCATTAACTTCGTGAAAATCATCAATGACGGTACGCTCGAAAGCAGATCTGCCGCCCTCACAACGCCATATTGCGAAGACGGCTCTGTCGTAGAGACAATGATCAGCGGAGACAGGCTGGCAGAAATCGGCCTGATGGCTGCGAAGAGAGGCCTTGATATGCATATCCATGCACTTGGTGACGCTTCCGCTAGGGAATCACTCAAGATGATGAAGGCGATCCGAGAAGCCGGATACGATGATATGCGCGTCACAAACGCCCACACACAGATGGTGCTTGCAGAAGACAGGCCACTTTTTGGCAAGTATGACCTGATCGCCAATACCACCACCGTATGGCACTATGGTAACCCGGATATGATTCCTGTCATCGGCGAGCGGGCAGACGATACGTTCACATTAAAGTCGATCATCGACGGCGGCGCGAAACTATCACTCGGAAGCGATTTTCCGGTTGACGAATACGGCAGAGAACCGCTCAAGGGAATCGAAATGGGCGTGACCAGGCAACTCTATGACAGGCCCGATTCTCCTGTTTTAAAACCGGAATCAGAAAAGCTGAGTGTAGATGACTGTATCGCAGGTTATACGATCAATATCGCCTACCAGCTCCATGTGGAAGACAGGATGGGATCTATCGAAAAAGGCAAATATGCAGATTTCGTTATTTTGGAAAAGAATCTCTTTGAAATTCCTGCTGCGGAAATTCACAACGTAAAGGTATGTGAAACCATCGTTGAAGGCAAGACGGTATACCAAGCTTAGCAAACACCAGCATTTCAACATTTGCGTTTTCACATTCGTGTTTTAGCGCGAGTTTTCCAGACCGTTGTTTGAGCTGCTAACTACAAAAATAAAAGAAACGGTGCTATGCATAGACTACATAGCACCGTTTTCATTTCACACATTTATTTCATACATCTTTTCTATGTATGCCTCATCTGCGTATACCACTGATTTCGTATTATTCCTTTTCGACTGGATCGACCTTCCTGCCGACCAGCGCAAGGATAACACCCGCAACTATCATCACAACGCCAGACCAGCGGGCGATGCTGATCATTCCCCAGAAATTGCTCATGATGCCGGAGCCATACGTTTCCAGATAATATTCCGGGCCCCATGAACCTTCATACCATACCAGGAAGAACGAACCGAGGAACGCAATCACGCCAAACAGAATCAGGAAATTTCCAAACCTGCAAATATCCCCTACCGCCAGCTTCGTCTTAGGATTGATCGGATACAATTCAGGATCTCGCTTATAAAAACCACCATAAGCCAGCTTAAATATGATATAGAATATGATCGTTGTTACGATGGCGATAAAGCCCATCAGGAAATATTCCGTTCCGTTTACCAAAAATCCGATAATGCCGAGCAAAAGCGGACCGCCACAAATGTAGATTTCTGCCCATTTGCCGCCCTTTACATAATAAAGATCGCCCCTCAATTCTACTGGATACATTCTTCGAAGCTTCACAAACGCGAACGCCAGACCCACATACAGCACGAAAAGCAGCGGGGAAAGAATCGTAACCAATATCTCGAAGTTCATATTTACCAAAACCAGATTCAGCGCAGCCAGAATCAGGATCGGCCAAATCGGCACTTTGCTTTTTTTCGTCAGCTTAGACAGGAATTTCGGACACAGATGGTCGTCAGCCAGCACCATGAAGGATCTGGAAGCCGAAGCGATTGCCGCATTGAAAATCGCGCACTGCCCGATTACCGCGACCACCATAAAGGCCATGCCTGCTGCTGTCCCAACGTGTTCCGTCAGCACGGATGAATAATCGATGGATTTTCCCCATTCGTACCATGGACCTGTGGATACGATGCCGCCCAGCGTCGGAATGACATAGCTAAGCGCAATAATCAGGATTCCCAGTTTCATTCCCTTCGGCAGGATTTCAGGATTTTCAAGTTCCCCGCCCAGGAAAGAAATCGCAATATAGCCGCAATACATCCAAATGCCGACCGCGATGCCAACGCCCCAACTGGACAATGCGTCAGAGCCTTCCGGGATGAACGGATCAAACGGGCTGTACTGCCAGTGGGCAAAACCAACGAAAGCCACTGCTGCGAACGCGATCAGGATAATAACGCTGAAGATCGTACTCGCTATACTTACCTCCTCCAGCCCCATTAGATTGATGATCGTAAAAATAATGATAATTGCCGCTTTTAAAGCGAATGCCAGTGCAGGCGTCATTGGGAAGAACATCCCCAGATAATCTACTGCCAGCACAACATATGCTGCGCCTGTCAGGTAGTTTGCCAGGATGATCCACCACCCCATGGAAAAGCCCCAAAACTCACCGAATGCCATCTTCGTCCAAACATACGGGCCAGATTCTACCGGAGCCAGATTTGAGAGTTCCGAGGAATAAAGACCGATTGGCAGACCCCAGAGAATCGGGATCAGAACCAACAGCACCAGGGTAAGTCCCGGACCTGATGATGAAATCATCGATTCGATTCCAAATGCGCCTCCGGCACACGCACAATAGATAAAGAAGGTCATCGAGAGCAGCGAAAACCGCTTCTTTTTTAGACCGGGGATATGGTCTGTCAAAACCTGCCCGCCGGTATACTTAGGTTGAGCCATTTTTTACGCTCCTTTCTTTTAAGATAGCCTTGCCTTTCTTGGCAGGCTAAAGCAATGAGTAACAATAACGGTATAAAATAACATATTAATTATAGTCTTTTTTATTGAAAATTCAACCATTTATTTACGACAAACGGGTAATTTCATTGTGGTAATGATGGAAGGGAGCGACGTCTACGGAACGGGAAGAGGTGTTATCTGAACAGAAGCAATACGATCTGTGGAAAAGATGACACTATCTAGGCGGGAATGATATTATCTGCAAAAAATGCAATGCTAATAAGCCAGGAATAATATTGCCTGTAAAAGACGCGATGTTATTGAGTCAGTAATAATGTCATCTGCAAAAAATGCAATGCTAATAAGTCATGAATAATATTGCCTGTAAAAGACGCAATTCGATTAAGACGGAAACGAGCACAGGATTGAGCCAACAGCTCTTTCGATAAAACCAATATGCAAAAACGCACCACACAAGAACTTTCCATGCGGTGCGTTTTCCTAAATTTTCCTTTTTTTGCAAATTGACTAAAATCGAGTAGCAATTAACCATAAACAAACGACTGCTACTCTCTTTTCAAGGGTTTTGGCCGTTAGGCCTTTACCTTATAGAGAAACTAGCTTTCATGACGGCACACTTACAGCCGTAACCCTTGAAAACAAAGTAGCAGCTAGCCACTTTCCTGCATTTGCTACTCAAATAATCACATTTTACAGTTTATGTAGAATTTGTGGCTGCCTCACCACGTCTATTGTTTAATCAAACACCGGGGCAACCACATTCAGTCGCTTAATCCGGCCACTTCATCCGACCGGTGCATAGTTGCAAATGATTCCAAATTGATTGCTTTGCCTAACAAGCAAACATATCCGCCCTAAAAGTTATCCTGCTATTCATCAAACAAGTTTGAGCCTAAGGCAGCAATCCCGCCACAGACCCGAACCTTTACCGTTTACACATCAAACAAAAACATCCAATGCAAAATCTCATAATTATATGCGGATTCTCTCAACTTCTCAAGAAATTACATTTCCAGAGAAAAAACACCCAAAAAACATGCGCCTACTGATTATTTCTATGATTACCAAGAGGAAATTCTCTTAAAAAATTTTTTAAAGGCAATTTCAGAGAAAATCACCCTGAAATTTCTCTGAAATTGAAAATTTTCGAGTTGAACAAGAGAAAACGGGCAGACTTTGCATGAAAAAGCTTAGAAAACAGTCCGAAATTCTCTCAAAACCCTTCTCCATTGGCAAAGCCAGAGAATCAGCAATCGCCAGTTACCAGACAACACCCACCCCAAATGTCCGTCAAGCCAAGCACTTTAAGCGAACCCCCTTAACGTACTTTAAATCAAATTTCCAAAACACGTTAGATGAAATTCTCCTAAATAATTTCATCTAAGCAAAGCATTCGCAGCAGGGCGTCTGCCTCCGCGCAGATCTCAATGTCCTTCCACTGCTTTCCGTCCGTAGCGTTCCGTCCGCGCAACCTGCCAACTTCCTTCCGCAGCTTTCCGTCCGTAGCGTTCCGTCCGCGCAACCTGCCAACTTCCTTCCGACTTCTATTTATTCAACAAAATATCGATGATTACCTCATCCATGCTCGCAAGCCCTTGCTTGGAAGTTCTGACGAAATAATCAATGGTATCTTCCTCTCCCTTGCCAACGATGCCGTTGGTACTTTCAAGCCCAAAGCCATCCAGTGCCAGATCAGCCGACATGCACGCGGCATTAATGCAAGTAGCCGTTTTGAGCGC
>CAJUEB010000054.1 GCA_910585135.1 uncultured Eubacteriales bacterium | reverse complement strand
CTTCTTTCACAGTGATTTCCGCATCTTTTTTAACAGGAGTTCCCGGTTTATCGATGCGCTGGCCGTCGACGTAGATCAGTCCGGCCATGACGGATGCTTTCGCTTTTTCCCTGGAAGAAAACAAATTTCGCTCCGTTAAGATGACATCTAACCTATCCTTCAAGTTCCTGCAATATCCTTTCTGCGATGGATTCTGCATCCATGCCATACTTTTGGTACAGTTCCTCGCTCGTTCCATGTTCGATAAAATCATTCGGCCATCCGATGTTGACGACCTTAACAGGATCGTTTACCAGCAAAGCATTGATTGCTTCTCCAGCGCCTCCTTCCAATATGTTGTCTTCCAGCGTAACGATCAGCGGATATTTTGCCACAGAACGCCGCAGCCGCTTTGTGTCAAGCGGTTTTACAAACGTCATATCGATCACGCTCACATCGATGTTTTTTTTCGCAAGGAGATCAGCGGCCTTGACGGCTTTTTCTGCCATCGCGCCGACCGACCAGATTTCCAGGTCGCTGCCTTCCCGCAGCTTCTGCGCCTCGCCCATATGTAGCTTCGTTTCCTGTCCTGGATCGTAGGCCGCCGCCCTTGGATACCGAATCGCGCACGGATGCCCCAGCGATACCGCAAATTCCATCATCGCTTTTAACTGGCTGCCATCCCGGGGCGCTATGACCGTCAGATTCGGAATGTGACGCAAATAGCTCAAATCATATATCCCGTGATGGGTTTCTCCGTCCGCCCCGACGATCCCGGCGCGGTCGATGCAAAATACGACGGGAAGATCTTGCAGGCATACATCTTCCATGATCTGGTCATAGCTTCTTTGCAGGAATGTAGAATATATGGCGACAAACGGCTTCATGCCCGCTTTGGCAAGCCCCGCCGCAAACGTTATCGCATGGCTCTCCGCAATTCCTACGTCAAATGTTCTTTCGGGGAATTTTTTATGAAATGGGGCAAGCCCGGTTCCCTCCAGCATGGCTGCACCTACTGCCACGATGCGTTTATCATGGCTGGCCATATCTAAAAGCTTATCGCCAAATACCTGCGAATAGGATTTCGCGCCGGGTGCTTTCCTGGGAAGCCCTGTTTCCATATAAAATGGCCCAATTCCGTGAAACTGGTCTGGTTTTTCTTCCGCCTTGCTGTATCCTTTTCCCTTTTGTGTGATCGCGTGGATCAGGACAGGTCCTTTGATGTTTTTGGCAAGCGTAAAGGTTTCGCACAATTCTTTTATGTTGTGTCCGTCCACCGGGCCGAAATATTTAAAACCAAGCTCTTCAAACAATGCGCCGTCGATCACCGCGTATTTGATAAAATCCCTCGTATGCTGCATTCCGGCCACAACGCCTTCCCCGATCAGCGGCACACGGGAAACATTCTTCTTGATCTGCTCCTTCATGGAAATGTATTTTCCTGAGCTTCGCAGCTTTCCCAGGTATTTGGAAAATCCGCCCGTGTTCTTGGAAATGGACATCCCGTTATCGTTGAGTACGACGATCATGTTGCTTTTGAGTGCCGCCGCGTTGTTCATTGCCTCGAACGCCATGCCGCCCGTCATCGCGCCATCTCCGATGATGGACACGACCCGGTAATCCTCTCCGGCAATGTCCCTTGCGGTGGCCATCCCCAGCCCAAGTGAAATCGATGTGCTGCTATGGCCTGTATTGAAAATATCGTGTTCACTTTCCCATGTCTTAGGAAAACCGCTCAAGCCCTCCATCTGACGGAGGGTTTCAAATTGCTCCATGCGTCCTGTCAGTATTTTATGGACATAGGTCTGATGCCCTACGTCCCAGATCAGCTTATCGGTCGGGGAATCAAAGGTCCGATGCAAAGCCGCAGTGAGCTCTACAATTCCGAGGTTCGACGCCAGATGGCCTCCTGTTTTAGAAACCTCTTCCACCAAAAAATCCCGTATTTCATAGGTGAGAAGCTCCAGCTCGTCATAGCTCATGGTTTTGAGATCCTCTGGGAACTGGTGCTTCGCCAGATAGTTGTTCATATTAATTACCCCTTATTGCCAGTTGTCTTGCCAGTTTTGTAAAGACTTCTGCATTATCGTAATACTGCCCCAATGCATCGATTGCTGTGTTTGTCAATGTTTCCAGCCATTTCCTCGATTCTTCCAATCCGTAAAGTGCAGGATACGTCACTTTCTTATTGATCAAATCCATCCCCGCTTTCTTGCCCATTTCTTCTTCCAGTCCTTCTACATCGAGAATATCGTCCCGGATCTGAAATGCAAGCCCCAGGTTTTCGGCAAAGACCGTCAGGTTATCCAGCATCTCATCATCTGGATTTCCCAGGTGTGCCCCGGCTCTGACCGCAGCCACGATCAAAGCAGAAGTTTTCGTAATATGGATATAGTCCAGCATTTCCTTGGAGGAAGATCTGTCCATCGCCTCCATATCGGCCACCTGTCCGGCAACGATGCCACGGCAGCCGGCGCCCTTGGTAATTTCGTAGGATGCGTTTATTCTTTTTTTCAACGCAACAGCATTATCAAAATAGAGAATCATGTCGCGGTTCATCGCTTCGTATGCGGCAGACTGCAATCCGTCGCCTGCCAAAACTGCCATTGCTTCCCCATAGACCTTGTGATTGGTTGGCATGCCGCGCCTCAGGTCATCATCATCCATGCAAGGCAAATCATCATGAATCAAAGAATATGTGTGGATATATTCGATGGCGCAGGCGTAAGGCAATGCATCCTCCACCTTTCCGCCGCAAAAATCGCAAGCCGCCAGCAAAAGCACCGGGCGAATCCGTTTCCCGCCGGCGGTCAGGCTGTATTTCATTGCTTCGTAGAGCGTTATGCTTTTGTGATCCACGTCCGGGATAAAATCCATTAAATGTTTTTCTACGAGACTCTTGTAATCTTCAAACGTATAATCCTCCATAACACACCTCCTTATTTGGTAAGGGTTTCGATTTTTTGGCTTGCTTTTTCCAAAATATCATTGCATTCATTGTAATATTTTATGCCTTCTTCATAGCTTTTGATGGCGTCCGCTAAAGAAATCTCTTCTGATTTCAGCTTTTGCGACGTCTCTTCCAGCTTTTTTAACACCGTTTCAAAATCTTTCTGTTCGCTCATCCTCACCGCTCCTTTCCCGCTTTTGTTACGCGGGCTTCGGCAAAACCCGCCGCTGCTTCTATTTTTATCATCTGGTCGCATTTTAGCAGCGAAGCATCCTTGACGATATGTCCTGTCTCATCCGTAACCACGGAATATCCTTTCTGCAAGATCCGTTTCGGGTCTGCCCCATCGAGCGTTTCCTTCAAAAGTGCAAGCCTGTGGCGGCACTCACTGACCTTGCCTGCCACTTGTTTTTCCATTTCAGCACGGAGCGTTTCGGCTCGCATCTGTTCCATGGCGATCCGGCTCTGAATGTCCCGCCCGAAGCTATGGGGATCGCAAAGCGCAAGCGCTTTTCGCCGGTCCTCCATGACCATTCGCAGGTTTCGTTTCATCTCGATCTGTAACTCCGCCAGATATTCCCGCATCAAAAAGGTATCGGGAACTGCTTTATCCGCCGCCGCTGTCGGCGTTTCCGCCCGCAGATCGGCGACGAAATCAGCGATCGTAAAATCCGTTTCGTGACCGACGGCGGAAATAACGGGAATTTGTGAGCGGAAAATGCTCCTGGCCACGATTTCTTCGTTAAACGCCCATAGATCTTCGGCAGAACCGCCGCCCCTTCCTACGATCATCACGTCCACATCTTTGTGGTTCTCGTTCAGGTCGTCGATCGCCGCCGAAATTTCACCAGCGGCATTCACGCCTTGAACCAGCACGGGATAGATGAGAATATCCACATAATCATTCTTTTGGCGGATGATTTTCTGGATATCCCGCACGGCAGCGCCGGAGGCGGATGTGACGACCGCGACTTTATGCGGAAAACCAGGAATAGCCTTTTTATACTTCTGGTCAAAGAGCCCTTCTGCCGCAAGCTTCGCCTTCAATTGTGCGAAGGCGGCGGCCAGATCACCCTGCCCTGCCGCCTCTATGACGCTGATATTGATCGAGTATTGTCCGTTTGGAATGTGCAGGTAAATGAAGCCATGTACGATGACCTCCATACCCTCCTCCAGTTCAAAATCGAGGCAGGCATATTTATCCCCGCTCAAAAAACAACGGACGCTGCTCGTCTGATCCTTCAAGGAAAAGTAGGCATGCGCATTTCTGCCAGGCTTTCTGAAATTAGAAATTTCCCCCGTTACCGAAATATTGCCGAGGATCGGATCGGTCTGGAGAATCCTCTTGATATAATTATTTAATTGTGACACCTTGATCGGTTTCACCGCCATAATTGCTTTCCTCCCAAAAGTGCAGTTCCCACAGCGTTATCCTGCGATAAACCATCGCGGCCAAATACAGCCGTTATGCCTGCCTTCTTGAGCCTTACCGGCAATCGTTTCCTGATATATTGGCTGGAGGCTACGCCGCCCGCCAGCAGAACCTTTTCAATCCCTGTTTTTTCCGCACCCTGTAAAATCATTTTTTCCATGGCAGAGACGATTTTATCAAACAGTTCCCGGATCAAAGGATCGTATGCATCGATATCACACAGCAGGTTCTTGACCTGCGTATCGATGCCGGAAAGATTCAGCCATGCATCCTTCACCTTGATCTGCGTTAAAATAGTGCTGGCGCATTCCGCATGTAGTGCGATTTCATCCATTTCAGCGCCTGCCGGAAAGCCCATCCCCAAGGCTACGCCTGCCCGGTCTAAAACCTGTCCGAAGGCGATGTCTTTCGAGCCGCCGACAACGGCGATCTCATAGCCTGCCTGTTGCGGCTCTTTTTCCGTAACCTGTAACAGCTCGCTCGTTCCGCCGGAAAAATGACAAGCGAGAAATGCACGTTCGCCCTGCAAGGAAGAGAATGCTTTCACCGCTTCGATATGTCCCTCCTGATGGGAAAACCCGACGACGGGAATGTGCATAGCCGCAGCCAGCGTCCTGCCGTAGCTCTCCCCGGCCAGGAAAACCGGCATATACGAACCCTCGCAAGGACGCGGCTTTGAAGAATATGCGATAGCATCAAACCTTCCTTGAAAGCTTTCCCTGAGCGTTTCCATCATTTCAGGCAGATTTTTGATATGCTGAAACAAGGCATCCGATTGGCGCAGTCCCCGTTCTCCTTGTTTTACGGTTAAAAAACGGCGGTCATCGTAAAGAACCGACTGCTGTTTGTCCGTTACCGCAATCGATGTCTTATAATTGCTCGTGTCAATCCCTAATATATATTGATCATGCATCTTCATTTTTATTTATAATTGCGCCGAGAACACCATGAATAAACCGGGAAGAACGCTGTGTGCTGTATTTTTTTGCCAGGTTGATGGCTTCGTTGATGGCAACGACTTTAGGGACATCCTCCCCGTATCGTATCTCACCGAGGGCAAGCCGCATGATCGCCAGATCCACACGGGGCATTCTGCCCGTCTTCCACGATTTGCTGCTCGCATTGATGAGATCATCGAGTTCCGATAAATGTTCGATAATATGGCAAAGCAATGCTTGTCCCCTCTGCTTATGGTTTCCAGCCAGCCTTTCTTCTGAAAGCCTGGCCGCTGTCTCCTTGTCCATGCATTTGGCGGCATCCATTTCGTACATGATCTGCATCAGAATTTCCCGTGCTTCATTTCTTGTCATTTGTATTTTTTTCCTCCGATGGTATTTCAACACCTTGCACATGTATGTTGACGGCTTTTACAGGAAGCTCTGTCATGGACTGGACTTCCTTCTTGACATTTTCCTGTATGTCCCAGGCAACGGCTGGGATCTTCACATGGTACTTGACGATGATGTGTACGTCGATCGTAACCCCTTCTTCCCCCTGGGATACCTTAATGCCCTTGGACATCAGTTCTTTTCCCAGTATATTGCGGGAAAGGGTGTTGGAAAAGCCGCCGGCCAGATTCGCCACGCCTTCCGTTTTTAAAGCAGCGTTCACCGCACATACCGCAATCACTTCATCCGAAATTTTTACCGCGTCTTCCCCATGTCCTTTCGCTGTATTCATAAACCACCTCTGCTGCACTGCGGCGATGCCGTTCATAATCTTATCCCCATTATAGCAAAGATGTATCAAAAATAAAAGGGTTCTAAAAAGTTAATTGGAACGTCTAACAATATAGAAAAGTAAATTAGAAGAAATAGAAAAAGAAGCCATCGCTTCTTGCGATCGCTCCTTTTTCTTACAAATTAGAATCACTTGATACCAGCCGATTGATTCTCGATATTATTCAAATGTCTTATTCTGTTTACAAAACTAGAGATTGAGTTCCGGCGGTAATTCCTTAAAGCCCTTTGTCTTGATCAGAAGCACGATGATCCCGATCGCCATCCAGCCGAAGCCGACAATCTTTGCCGTCATCGGCAGGCTGATCCAGAGCCATACGCAGAATGCGGCAGCGATGAGCGGAATGATCAAATATTTGAAAACTGCCGCGCCGGAACGTTCTTTATCCTTTCCCCAGAATCTTACGATCACGCAGATGTTCGTGCAGATAAAGCCAAACAGTGCGCCGAAGCTTACGAGCGACATCGCGTTCATCAAGCTGTCCTGGAAGAAAACAGCGCAGAGACCGACAACTGCCGTCAGCAGGATATTCTTCGCAGGCGTCTTGAACTTCGGGTGAACGTAACCGAAGAATTTCTTCGGCAGGAAGCCGTCGCGTCCCATGCCGAGCAGGATTCTTGACGTTGCACCCTGTCCCGCGATGCAGCAGCCGAGCGAAGCGAGCGTGTTAATCGCTACGAAGATCGTATTCATCCAGCCGATTCCGATGTGGACATTGTATTCTGTAATTGCCGTGTCAGGATTTTGGATCACACCCACTTCATACGGCCAGCCGCAGTTCATCATGTAGGCGACGATGATGAATTCGAGCGCAGCCCCGATGCAGATGATCGTTACCGCCCGTGGCATCGTCTTTTCCGGGTTTATCGTTTCTTCCGCATAAGTCGTTACCGAGTCGAAACCGACGAATACGATTGCCATGATGCCTGCACCTGTGAAGATCGTGCTTGCCTGGAAAAGCTCAGGGTTGTAGATCGCTTCCGGATAGAGGAACGTTCCCGCACCGCCGCCGCCTGCGACGAATTTGATAATCGCAATCAGCGTCACGATGATGGCGATGATCGGTGCAACGACATTGATGTTATTGACGATGGATGCAACCGTTACACCGACGATGTTACATACGGCAACGAATATGACCGCAATGATGATCCATGCCCAGATCGGGACTACCGGGATCATGATATTGAGGTAAAGCCCGCAGCTCAAATAGCAGACCATCGGCAAAAGCAGATAATCGAGCATTAACGACCAGCCGGATATGAAGCCGAATTTTGGTCCGATGGACTTGCTGACATAACTGTAAACCGAGCCTGCCACGGGATATTTCCGGCACATCTTGGCATAGCTGAATGCGGTAAGCGACATAGCGAACCCGGCAACGACCAGCACCAGTACAAAATGACCGCCGGTTAAAACATTGATGATTCCATAATACATGAAAATAGATGCGGGACACAGATACGCCAGTCCCTGGCATACCAGCGTTGGTAATTTCAGGACTCGTTTCAGTTCCGTGTGTTGAACAGTGTTTCCTTCCATTTTTTAACCTCCTTTGTGAACACTTCTTGATAAAAATTAAACTCTCTCATAGACGGTATCTCCCTTGAATATCGTCTTCTGCACTTTTATACGATAAATTTCATTTGTAGGGACTTTTTCAATGTCGGCGTCGAGGATCACCAGGTCGGCGGATTTTCCTTCCTCGATGCTGCCGGTAATCTTTTCAGCAAACATCTGATACGCTCCGTTTATAGACAATGCCTTGATACATTCCGCAAGCGTAGCTGGTTTTTCATTTCCCAATACCTGACCTTTGAACCGCTCATAATCCGGCGCGTCAGGGAAAACGGATCTCGTCATGGCACACTGAATTTCATGCATGGTATCAGGCGGCGGTGTTACCGGAAAATCCGTTCCGAACGAGATGTCAATCCCCGCATCGAGCAAGCTTCTGAGCGGATACGCTTTGCGCGCCCGTTCCTCACCCATAAGCGGCGTCATGCCGACGATATCAGAATCGTATACCATCCAGCGCGGCTGGCAGTTTCCCATAACTGCCGCCCTTGTCATATTTTCGATATCGGCATCGTTTACCATCATTAGGTGTGCGATCACGTTTCTGCATTTTATGCCAGTCTTATCGTACGCTTTCGCCAGGCAGTCCGCTGCCTGGCGGACGGAATTATCCCCCATCGCATGGATATGTACGCTGTAACCTGCCTTCATTGCCTGACTGCAAGCATCTACCAACACGTCGTCCTTCCAGTAAAGCGGTTCATTATATCCTTCCGGCAATCCCATTTCCTTGATAAAAGCTTCATCATATCCGCCGATCAGGGAAAAACCTCCTTCCACGAAGATCTTTACCGTATCGATGCGGAAATCATCGCCTGCATTGTCCTTGCCTTTGGCGGCGATCGCTTCCGGGATCTGCGTCGCTGCCTTGCCAGGCTCGATGAAGTGGACGCCCCTGATCCTGAGCGTCAGCTTGCCCTCCTCTGCCAATTCCTTGAAGGCTTGTTTGGCATTGTCGCTATGCATGCAATCCTGGACGAGCGTCACGCCATATTTGTTTGCCAGGTTCTTCTGGTAATATAAAAACGCTTCCTTGTATTTTTTGACGGAAAAATCATATCCGGGGATCGCTTTGATCGGCGCCATCGCCTCAGGATCGTTGAAAACGCCCTGCGGATAGCCGTTCTCTTCCCGGTAGATCTTGCCGATGGATGGTTCTGGCGTATTTTCGTCAAGTCCCGCCATCTCGATCGCTTTGGTGTTTACCCATAGATTATGCTGTGAAAAAGCCTCCAGGATCACCGGCCTGTCGGCACATACGCTATCAAGTTCCTGTCTTGTCGGATATTTATCTGCGGGAAAATTGCTCTCAACCCAGCCTGTCCCCCGAATCAATTCATCGTCAGGATGTTCGCTTACGAATTTTCTGAGCCTGTCGAGATACTGTTTCATCACATCCTCACGCGTCTGCCCGTCCTGGATATAGATGCCGAACAGATCACATCCCGAATATGCACTGGAGGCGATCGACGGATGACAGTGCGCATCGCAAAGGCCCGGCAGGATGCTGTTCCCATTGCAATCGATCACCTCGGTGTCTTTGCCGATATATGCTTTGATTTCCTCATCCGTTCCGATTTTGGCGATCAGACCATCTTTGATCGCTACCGCCTGCCCATTGATTCGCTTATTATCTCTGTCTATCGAAAAAATGCTGCCGTTTCGTAAAACCTTATCCGCAATGTTCATGCCAGTTTCCTCCGTTTATTTTTCTATATTTCGCTTTCATTTCATATCCAACTTTCATGCAATCTTAATCTTGGGGTAATTTTATTCTCTTTTTTCTGATCATTATATATATTTTTTCGCTTATTTTTTGTATAATATTGTAGAAAAAAGTATATAAAAGCGAGGTTTTCCTGCTATGATGACAAAAAATGCAAATATCGCCCCACAAACAATCGCTGGTACGCCGATGGGAATTTCCATCTATGCAGTAACGCAGGAAGCACCGCATTACCATCAGGGCTTCCTTGAAATCATATATTGTTTTAAAGGCACTGTGAATTTTTTATACAATGGTAAAATCGTCGTCTTGCAGGAAGGGGATATCGCATCCGTAGATCCGTTTGACATCCATTATTTGTTTTCTGAAGGAACTTTAAAGAATGACAATCTGCTCGTTTCGTTTTACTTCGATCTGACGAGCGCGGTTTTCGAGAAACCGGGACTGGAAAAGATATATTTTACCTGTGAAAAGGAAACGACGCCAAAAGAAAAACAGCCCCAGCTGCAAGACTTGAAAAGGCTGCTTTTGACATTGTTGTATTTTTATTGCTTTCCGCATCCCCAGCTTGCGCAGACGGAGACCATAAGCAGACTGTCCAAGCAGGTCATAGACACGATGCTGGAGCATTTTCACTACTTCAACTATATCAATTATTCGGCAAAGTATTCCGATGAAATGAAACTGCGCTTCGAACAGATCCTGATGTACATCGAAGAAAATTATAGCCATAAGATCACGCTGGAAAAGCTGTGTGCGGATACGTATTTCAATTACAAATATATTTCCCGCTTTTTCAAGGAGACCTCACATGTCGGCTTTGCGAAGTTCGTCAACAACATCAGGATGTGGAAGTCAACGGTGCTTTTGCTCGATACCGATAAAAACATTTCAGACATCTCATACGAGGTCGGATTTTCAGCGCCGATGTATTACTACAAGATTTTCAAGCTCTGGACGAAGATGACGCCCAGCCAATACCGCAAAAGCATGCGCACGGCGCAAAAGGATTCGGCGGAAAATACCTGTTACAGCAGTTCTGCGATCAAGGAGGAGCTGGAACATTATATCGCCTTTTACTTTGCCGCTATACAGATGCCACAGCTGTGGCTCGCGCCTTTTATTCCAAGAAAAGGCATTCCGGAAATCTATGCGGAAAAAAGCGCAGAAGAAAAACCTTCTTCTGCGGGTGCGTCCTGATGGATTAAATGTATATCTGGTGACCGCAGCGCATGGCCTGACGACCGCAGGCTGCGTCAGGACGCATCCTGCACGACGATTTCGCTCGCTTTGCGGTCGGTTTGCCGCATCACGATCTCACAGATCTTCGTTACGGTTGGCTGATCCAGGTTTTCGGTATTGACGGTTATATTCACGCCGCTGTCGGTGATTACGACAAAGGTCTCGGGCAGACCCTTATTTTTAATCAAGGTCTCTATGGTTTTCTCCTGCTCCATATATCCGAGAAGCTGCATCTTTTCTTCCGTCGCATCCTTCTTTTCCGCTGCCGTGGATGCAGAATTTTCCGCTTCGGTCAGCATGGAAATGATCTTATTTCTGTCCATATCCAGCGTTGCCCGCAGCTCCTGAAAATAGGTATCCGTATTTTCAAGCTCGGCAACATCATCGGAGGTGACGAGAGACGATTCGTCCAGTGTTCCTTCTGCCTGCCCTTCTGCATCCTTGACATTCAAGCTGTCCACCAATACATCGCCATCGTGAAGCGGGATATCGTTTCCCGCTGTCTGCTGCGAAACCATGCTGTCTGTAACCGCATAAGCGCCGATACACAGGAGCAAGGCTGCCAAGGCAGTGCATTTTTTCTTATTTTCTTTTATGAACGAAAAAAACTTATTTTTGGTTTTCATTTGAGCGTTCCCCCTTATTCTCATCTACGGATTTCTTTTCAAACACCTCGACATTGCCGGCCGATATATCAAACAGGGCCATGACCGCCTGGATCACATTGTTTTTCACGACGGGATTGCCCGCCCCTTGCGCTGTCACGATCGCCCCGGTGACCTGGTCCTCCGCATCATATTGCAGCATGACGTCTACCTCACCGACGCCGTTTATGTCAGAAAGGATCGCACACAGCTCCGATTCCACGCCGCCATCCTCATCGACGATCTGCCTCCTTCCATCCTTATTTTGGGTGAAGACGTCAAAAGACAGCAAAATAACGGCCGCCATGATCAATCCTACGATTATTTTCAGTGCGTTTTCTCTAAACTTCGGATTTTTTTTTAATTTTTCCAGCAAAGCGGATTCCCCCCTTTCCAATATATTGCGCAAAGCCGTTAATATTCCCCGATCAGGGAAATTACGGGATACAGGATAGTAATCATAATGACCAGGGAAAAAATAAACTTGATATATTTTCCCATGGATGTATCCGGAAGCAGGATCTCCATGAAGGAGAGCGCCAAAATGATGATGAATAAATTGCTGCCCCATTCTTTTATGATTTCCAAAGGCTTCCTCCTCCCATCCCCATGATGACCGTGATAAAAATGAGAAACATCAGCGCCCCTACGGATAACACCACCGTCATCGTTATCGCCGCCGTGCCGATTTCATTCAGGCTGTCGGATATATTCTTCGTCGTTACCGGCTCTGCTGCGATGGCAATGATCTTATAGATGACGGCAATGGACAGTATTTTGACAACGGGAATAACGAGCAGCGACAGGATGACAATGATCCCGACAATACCGATGGCATTCTTGATCAGCCCGACACAACTGATGACCATATCCAAGGAATCCGCTGCGAAACTGCCTACGATCGGCACGAAATTATTGATCGAAAACCTGGCGGTATTCATCAGGATTCCGTCCGCTGATTTCGTCACGATTCCCTGTATCGCTGTGATTCCGGAAAAAATCGTTACCGTAAGCCCGGTGATGAACAGCGCAGCCCTCCGCAAAAACACCGAGAGCTTTTTCACATAATCCTTTTCCGTGATGCTGTTGATTAAAATAAAGATAGCAGACAAGAACACCAGCGGCAGGACCAGGTGCTGCATGATAAAGTTAAAACCTGTCAC
>CAJUEB010000053.1:3053-12661 GCA_910585135.1 uncultured Eubacteriales bacterium | reverse complement strand
CTTGATGCTGTTGGAGGATATCCCCTCCCCGCGGCTGCCGGAAACGCCGGCGGAAAAGAAGTATTTGATTTCAAAAACGCCTCGCGGGCATTGGAGATATTTCCCGCTTACGGATCTGGAAACGGTGGATTCATGAATGCCGACCTCCTCCGCGATATCCTTCAGCGTAAGGGTTTTCAGGTATTTGCTGCCTTTATCAAAGAACTCCTTCTGGTATTTAACGACTGCATTTACCACATTATAGATTGTCTGCTTTCTCTGTTCGATGCTCCTGATGAGCCACAGGGCAGAATTGAATCTGTCCGATAAATATTTTGACAAGGCATCATCGGTTTCCGCCTGATTGAGCAAGGTCTGATAGTAGGAGCTTACCATGAGGCGCGGGGCGCTGCTGTCATTCACCGTCACCACATAATCATCATCCACCTTCTCGACGATCACATCGGGCGCTATGTATTTGGTATCCGTCTGCGATGCGAAAAGCCTGCCCGGCTTCGGCTCTAAGGTACGGATCATATCGCTCATATCCTGAACCTCTTGGATCGAGATTCCCATGTCCCTGGCAACCGCGCCGAGCCTGTTATTGGCAAGATCCTCCAGATGTCCGTTTAAGACGGCTTCGAAGGTATCGGTCAATTGCCCCATCTGGCGCAGCTGTATCGCAAGGCACTCCGCCAGATTCCTGGCGCCTACGCCGATCGGGTCAAAGCCATGTATGATTTCCAGCGTTTTCAACACCTTTTCTTCCGATACATCATTGACCTTTGCAATTTCCTCGACCGTAGCAGTCATATAGCCGTTTTCATCAAGGGATTCTATGATATACCTGCCGATTCTGCGGCAGCTTTTTTTCTGTGTCGCAAATTGCAGCTGGAACATGAGATGCTCGGGCAAGGTGACATCGGAGGTAACATACCGCTCATAAGTATTTTCCCGTTCTTCCGAATTCTGATCTTCCCACTGCTTATAGCTAATATCGTCATATTGCCTGTCCTTGATGTATTCCTTCCAGTCAAACTCATCATCCTTGGCACCAGTGGCAGTGTCTTTAGTGCCGGCGGCCTGCCCGGAGGAAACGTCATTTCCGGTTTCCGCATGGATCGTCTCTCCGCTTTCTGCTTGCTCTGCCTGCTCCTGCTCCAGAACAGGATTAACCAGAAGCTGCTCCTGCACATAAGCATCCAGCTCCTGCGTGTTAAACTGTAAAATTTGTATCGCCTGAATCAACTCAGGCGTCATCACCAGCTTTTGTGCCTGTTCAATCGTCAGATCATAGCCAAGTTTCATGCTCATCAAAAAATACCTCAAACCCGCGTGATACGCGAAGAGATTGCAGCGGCAGGTTTTGCAAAACGGTGGTGTATGCGGTCTGCCAGCCGCATATTTCAAGCGCACACGATACGCGTCCAACTGGCCACCGGATAACTTCCATGTCCGCCAATGCAGATTGCCCTGCGGCAACGCCGCTACCAATCCTTGCGTTCATTATAGCGAAGCATCCCGGCAAACCTGCGAGCTTCAATGAACGCTTCCCTGCGGCAACGCCGTTATCAATCTATGCGTTCATTATAGCGAGCTTCCCTGCAAACCTGCGAGCTTCAATGAACGCTTCCCTGCGGCAACGCCGTTATCAATCTATGCGTTCATTATACCACAGCTTGCGCTAATACAGGGAAAATTTTTACTGTGAATTTTGTTTAGTTATTCAAGCGCCGGAAAGCCCATCTGGCGCAATGCCTCAAAGAGAATGATGTTGACAGAATTCGCCAGATTCAGTGAGCGCAGCCGCGTATCCTTTCCCATCGGAATCCTGATAGCGTTGTCTTCATGCGCCTTGATCAAATCCTTCGGCAGCCCCGCAGTCTCCTTTCCGAACAAGATCATGTCGCCATCCCGATAGCTGACATCGCAATACCGTCTGCCGCCTTTCGTCGTCGCCAGGAACATCCGCCTTCCCGCATATTTTTCCAGAAAAGCATCCAGGCTTTCATGCATCTCAAGATTGATGTACTGCCAGTAATCCAGCCCGGCTCGCTTCAAATGCTTGTCATCGGTTTCAAAACCCAGCGGCTTAACGAGATGCAGTACAGACTCCGTTACCACGCAGCTTCTTCCGATATTGCCCGTATTGGGCGCAATTTCCGGCTCTACTAAAACGATATGAATCGGCATGTCCGTCCTCCTTTGTGTTTAATAGGCGCTTTCGGCGCTTCATCTGATAATTCTATTGTACGGCTTCCAACGGGAAAGTCAACACCGCTATGGTGTAAAAGATGTATTGCTCATATCAATACACCGCGGTACAATAAATATAAAACAGGCACATTATTTTCATGAAAATGGAAGGTTCAGCTTCCTCTCGATTCCCGTTCTAATTCATTAAGAGATAATATCAGCACATCGCGTGTAATTCTTTCAAGCAATATTTTTCTGTCTTTCATCATTCGCTCTTCTGTTTCTCAATCTGTCCCGCCCCTCCCAAACGCCCCGCCCATTTTACCCGAATCACAAAAAAAGGAAGACAAACTCTAAACTTTATTATATAATGATATTTATTACGGATTTATAACATTTGATTTACTACGGAGGTTGCCAATGAAAACAATAAAAATCGGATTGCTCGGTATGGGAAATATCGGAACCGGTACTTATAAAACGCTTGAAATGAATCGAAATGAAATCGAAGCCACGCTCGACCGGAAGGTTGAAATCGTCAAAATACTGGAAAAAGATACGGAGCGGGACAGGGGCGTCACTGTGCCAAAGGAAAAATTCACGCAAGACCCGGACGAAATTTTTAACGATCCCGATATTGATATCGTCATCGAGCTTCTGGGCGGAATCGAACCGGCCACGACGTTCATGCTCACAGCCATGAAAAAGGGCAAGCACGTAGTAACCGCCAACAAGGCAGCGATTGCAGCAAACTACCACCAGTTAATGGATACAGCCAAGGAAAATCATATCGCCTTCAAGTTTGAGGCGAGCGTAGGCGGCGGCATTCCGATTTTAGGAACGCTGCTGGGACCTCTCAGGGCCAACAAATTCCAGGAGGTAATGGGAATCCTCAACGGCACGACCAACTACATCCTCCATATGATGACCAAGGAAGGCATGGATTACGACGTCGCCCTAAAGGACGCACAGGCGCAGGGCTTTGCAGAAGCAGACCCGACCGCAGACGTAGAAGGAATCGATGCGGCCAACAAGCTGACGATCCTCATGGCGCTCATGTTCGATAAATATGTTGCGCCTGAAGATATCCCGACCACGGGAATCACGGGCATTACCAGCGAAAAAATCGAGGAAGCGCGTTCCAACAAATGCAAGATCAAACTGATCGCCCACGCCTGGAAAGACGATGCAGGCGAAATCAAATACGAAGTTCGTCCGATGTACATCAGCGAAACCCACCCGCTTGCCAATATCAACAAGGAATTTAACGCTGTTTTTGTAAAGGGCAACGCAGTGGACGATGTGATGTTTTATGGAAAAGGCGCAGGCCCGCTTCCGACCGGAAGCGCAGTCCTCGGCGATGTGATCGATATTGCCAAAACCGTTCTAAGATAAGCACGCAAAAAGACAGGAGGAAGACAGATGACGTTATATGAAGAATGGAAAGATCTGATCGGCAACCAGACAGAGGAAACCTTTCAGGAATTCTGGGAAGAATACAGCGGAGCGGAAACGAAGCTCTACAGTGCGATTTTAGATGACCCAACGAAAAAGATCACAGGAACGCTGGGAGAGCTTGCCAAGGAACACGAAATACGCCCTGTTATTTACATGGGTTTTCTGGACGGCATCAACGACAGCCTGAAAAAAGGAAATGACTTCGAACATTTTGATGAAAATTCACAGGTCGAAATCGAGATCGAGCCGGAAACGCTGTTTTACAATATGCTGGCAGCAGATGCTGAATACTTATACGGACTGCCGCAGTGGGAAGACATTCTGGGCATTGACAAGATGAAGGAAATCGTCAAAGCATATAAGAAATCAAAAACCGTAGTAAAAGGCAAAAAAATCGGCAGAAACGAGCCGTGCCCTTGCGGCAGCGGCAAAAAATATAAGCACTGTTGCGGACGAAATTAGAACGCCAGGCCTTGACCAGTCCAAACCAGCGTGCAAGCGGAGCAAAAAGATAGGGCAAGAATCGTATGCAAACGGTACGCTCCGCCACAAGAAAAAATGGATTTTTTTACAAACTCTGTATGAATAGAAATTTGCAACCTATTGATACAGAGTTTTGTTATTGCATTTTTATTATCCCCACCCCGTCTTACCAAAAGAATCCATGCCGTCCCAGCAAGAAAATCCACATTTCCCTCCTCCCCGCAAGCGCTATCATCAATCAAGCAAAAACATGATCGCTCTCAAGCGTTTTACAAACGCCCCGCATTCTGACATTTTTCGATAATCTTAAAGTTATTGTAAGAAAATATCAAAAATTATGTGATACAATAGAGCCGGATAAGTCGTGCGGGAAAAAATCCGTATTGTCCCTACACGACCCAGGGTAAAATAATCAACAGTCCCGGGCAAAATAAAAACGGCATACGGCAAAGCCCTCGATTGTCCGTCGGACAGACAGCCCCGCCCTTTGCATGATGAAGCGGAGCATAAATCCCATCACGGATCAAAATAAAATGAAAGCAGAGTATTGAATATGACAGATTTAAAGAAACGGATCTTAATCGTGGACGACGAACAGGAAATATGCGATTTGCTGGAAGTATACCTTTCAAACGAAGGATATGAAGTGCATAAGTTTTATGCCGCAAGCGGTGTTTTGGAATATTTGGAGAACAATAAAATCAATATGGCGATTCTGGACGTCATGCTGCCTGACATGGACGGCTTCACGCTGTGCAGGAAAATCAGGGAACGGTATTTTTTCCCGATCATCATGCTCACGGCAAAAATCGAAAGCGCAGATAAAATCAACGGCATCACCATGGGCGCAGACGATTACATCACCAAGCCGTTTCAGCCGCTTGAGCTTTTAGCCAGGGTAAAGGCACAGTTCCGCCGGATCGAAATTTACAATCAATCGATCGGACAGGCATCCCAAAACGACCAGGAGGAATACCACGTGCGCGGACTTGATATCAACGCTACAGAGCATATTTGCAGCCTTTACGGAAAAACCATCCCCCTGACCCCGACGGAATTTGAAATCGTTTTATACCTGTGCCGTCATCTTGGGGAGGCGGTATCCACGGAGGTTTTGTTCGAGCAGGTATGGGGCGAAAAATATCTGGACAGCAACAATACCGTCATGACCCATATCGCGCGGATTCGTGAAAAATTCAATGAAAACGCGCGGAAGCCAAAGTGGATCAAGACAGTCTGGGGAATCGGATATAAGATCGAGGAATAGGGTGCGGCACGCATGAAAACAGGAGTATGAGGAAGCAAAAATAATGAGAGAGCCGGAATCATTGGGAAATAGGAAGCATAAGAAGACAGGAAATATAGGGGAACATCAATCATTCAAAACAGGAGGAAAGCATGCAGGAAACCATAAAGCATGATGTCGCAAAACGGCTGGTCTTTCGTTTGCTTGGGCATACTGCCATATACGCCGCTACAATGCTGCTGATATCCGGGATCGGATATATCTGGGGACACAGCCAAATCTGGTATTACGGTACATTTGAATACACATTTTTTCAAGCAGTGGAGCGGAACTGGCTGTCTCTATTTTTGTTCTGCCTGATGGCTGGCTGCCTGATCATCGCAGGGTTTCACATCGCCAAATTTGCAAAAATCCTGGAAGAAATCACCAAGGCGGTCAACGACATTTTTGACCGCAAATCCACATATATCAAACTACCCGTGCAGCTTCATGAGGTGGAAGCCCAGCTCAACCAAATCCTTAATGAAATGCAGCAGGACCGACAAATTGCAAGGGAAGCGGAGCAGCGGAAAAACGACATGATCGTATACCTCGCCCATGACCTGAAAACGCCGCTTACCTCCGTCCTCGGATACCTGAACCTGCTCTGCGATGAAAAAGAAATCAGCGCCGAGCTGCGCTATAAATATCTGGGAACCGCGTTAAAGCAGTCAGAACGCCTGGAGGAATTGATCAACGAATTTTTCGAAGTGACAAAATACAATTTTTCTAATACGGTGCTTACCATATCGCGCGTGAACCTATCGGTTATGCTCACCCAACTGATTTACGAATTCGAGCCGATGTTCCACGCCAAAGGCGTCGCTTGCCAGACCGACATCGCACAGGACCTGTACCTGCAATGCGACGTGGAAAAAATGGAACGGGTATTTGACAATCTCTTTAAAAACGTCTGCAACTATTGCTATGAAAATTCAACTGCTTTGATCAACCTCAAGCAAAGTCCCCGTGGAAATGCGCTGGTTGTTACCGTGCAAAACGCAGGAAAAACGATTCCGCAGGAAAAGCTTTCACATCTGTTTGAGCAGTTTTTCCGCATCGATTCCTCCCGAAGCAGCAAAACCGGGGGAACAGGCCTGGGGCTTGCCATTGCCAAGGAAATCATCACCCTTCACCACGGGACGATCACCTGTGACAGCGCAGATGAAACCATCACCTTTACCGTAACGCTGCCTTGCAGTCCGTCCGGCAATAACTTTGGTGTCTTCGAAACGAAAAATTCCGAAGCGGGAAATTTCGAGACGGAAAACGCCGGAATAGGAAACGCTGGAACGGAAAGCACTAAGCTGCAAAACGCCGGGGTGAGCCAAACTGCAAAAGAAATCAATAAGCTGCAAAGCACTGAGATGAAAAACGTCGGAACGAAAAGCACTGACCTGAAAATTTCCGAGATAAAAAACACCAAATCGGAAAACGTCGTGCCCGGAAGCAATGAACTGCAAAACGCTGGGGTAAACCAAACAACAAAAGAAAACACAGCAATTATCACGAAAGCCAGGCAACATTCAGATCAGCGGCCAGGCGGCTGGTACTCTGTCTACAATGAATACCCGCAAGCTGCCGCAAAAAAAATGAAATAAATTCGTAAGAAATCCACCATAAAAAACAAAAGAACCTTCCCCTCCTGCCTGATATACTTTCGGTATAATCAAACAAAACCATCATGGGAAACCATTTTAAAGATCGGGGGCAGGAGGAGTTATGTGTGGACAAGTTGATCGGATAAGAAAAAACGATTACAGGGCAGGACAGGGAAATTGGCAAACCGAGCAGCAAGCCGGACAACAAATTAAGCGGAGCACGAAACAGCGAACCGGACAACCATCAAAATACACATTTGAACAATGGCCGAAACAGCCGCAAACGCAACAACCAAGAATGCGAGCCAATACACGGACAAGGGCGAACGCAAGGCGGAAAATGAAACAGCGAAGCAACAAAACGCTGATCCGCACCATTTTACTCCTCATCCTTATGATCGGGGCAATCAAAAGCTGCGGCGCGGGAATCTTTGGTTCGCCAAATGCACAAGAATACGGCGGTTCAATCGACATATCCAGCGAAGTAAAGAAAGGTGAAATCCCCGCCTTCCTGCAAAACGACCCTCGCTGGGGCGATAAACCATACGGCAACAACACGATGGCGGAAAACGGATGCGGTCCTACTTGCCTGTCCATGGTATATTGTTTCCTTACCGGTGATGATGCATGGAATCCTTATAACTTGGCATGCAAAGCAGACGAAGAAGGCTATTACGTGAACGGCAGTGGCACTTCATGGCTGGCAATGACAGAGCTTGCCAGCGAAATCGGCCTGAAATCACATGAAATATGCTTTGAAGAAAGCACCATCACCAGCGAACTGGACAAAGGAACACCGATCATTTGTTCCATGAAGCCGGGAGATTTCACAACCAGCGGCCACTTTATCGTATTAACTGGAATTGACAAGCACGGAAATGTAACCGTCCAAGACCCTAATAGTAAAAGCAACAGCAAAAAGACTTGGCCACTCAAGGATTTGATGCCACAGATCAGTAATCTATGGGGATACGAAACGGCATCGGTTTTCTTTTTTTAACCACATCCCGATGAACAAGCCTGCAAAAAGGTCTATAAAGAAAAGAACCTGTTGGCAAAATCCCACAAATTCCGATAACCAGTTTGCGAAACCATACATATGTTTTTATTACCATAGCGCAGCAGTACAGTCATGCCCGTCATATCATATTACCGCATTTTATACGATCACAGTGCGGCAATATCACATTACTGCACTTTAACGAGCACAGTACGACAACATCACGTTACTGCGTTTTATACGCTCACAATGCAACAACATCACATTGCTGAGCTTTTGCATGAATGCAGCCGCATCGACAAAAGGCATTCAATATCACCAGACACCTTTTTCAAACAAAAGCCTGCCTTGTTCTGCTTACTCGTAAAACACGCCCATCATCACGAAACGCCCGCCTTTTTGCAAAGCTCCGCAATAACGCATGCCTCACACGCAGGGTTACGCGCGCTACAACAGTTTCTTCCATGAAAGATCAGGCTATGATGGGCTTCTGTCCATCTGTCCTCCGGCAAAGCTTTCATCAACGCCAGTTCGGTTTTGAGGACATCTTTTTCCGATACAAGGCCGATTCGGTTCGAGACTCTAAACACATGGGTGTCCACGGCGATCCGCTGCTGACCGAACCCGACCGAAAGCACGACGTTGGCGGTTTTGCGGCCCACGCCCGGAAGGCTCACCAGATCATCATATTGATCCGGCACTTTGCCGTCAAACCGTTCTTGCAGTTGTTGTGCCAGCGCAATGATATTTTTTGACTTGGTCTTATACATACCGATCGTCTTAATGATATCAATGACATCCTGCTGCTGTGCCTGTGCCAGCTCCGCAGGCGTCGGATATGCTGCAAACAGCGAGCCTGAAATTTTATTGACGCTCTTATCCGTCGTCTGGGCAGATAAAACGACTGCGATCAGCAGCTCATATGTATTTTGGTGGGTAAGCGCGCATTCCGCTTCTGGGTAAGCCGCCCGCAGCCTGTCTAAGATTTCCACTATTTTTTTCTTTGAAAAAGCCATATCATTTCCCTCGATTAATTCTCGCTAATGAAAGCCGTTTGATTTAAAAAATGAAAGCTCGCGCCCGCAAGTGCTGACGATGCCCACAGTACGCTCCCATTTCCGCTGCGCTTTCTTCGAAAACCTGCGCCTACAATCGCCGGTAACGCCCATTCCTCAATGCGCCACCACGCTTATTCTGCGAAACAGATTTCATACGCTTAAAAATGAACCTTAAAAAGTCATACCTAAAGCGGGAACATTTCCTCGCTACAACCAGATAAATCCAGCTAGGCGTACTGCAAAATCCGCTGCTTTCTCTTCCGGCTAATTATAGCATACTATGCTTTGTTATGAAAGTGCTGTTCAATTGCCCCTCTTCGTTACAGGAATGCCATTAAAACTCACCCCTTGATTACCAAGCGCCGCTAAATTTCTCCTATTGATTTGATTATGCAAAACGCCGCTGTAGCTTATCTGCCTCGTGCGATATCTTAATTTAGATACGATATCATGCATCCTCTACTGCAAGCAGCAAAAGAGCAAATCCATTGCGTCCATTGCGTCCATTGCGTCCATTGCGTCCATTGCGTCCATTGCGTCCATTGCGT
>CAJUEB010000053.1:0-2953 GCA_910585135.1 uncultured Eubacteriales bacterium | reverse complement strand
CCATTAAAAATCATAGTGCTTTAATCTAAAGATAATCAACCTTTTGCTTGAAAATAAACTTTCCATGGAAAATTCGGACTGTCCGGCAGACAATTGCCGCCATCTGCGGAAAAACAGGTTATCTGCTGCATACATCGAAATTTAATCAAACCAACAGAAAGCGTAGACAAAAGCCTTCCCACAGATTTTCCATTTGTTGAAACGAGGAAAGCTTTTCTGTAAAAGTTCTTCTGTGAAACCACCCTCTAATTTTATTCAGTTAATTTTATTCATTTTTTATACATTCATCATAGCTATGAAAATTCTGTAAAAATGTCAATTTTTTATAATTTAGTTCAGTTAACGCATACTAACCGCCCTTGCTATACCATAAAACCATTCCTTAACTTTCCAATTTTAATTTATTTTTCCATATTCAGTAATGATTTAAAGACATATTTAAAAAATAAAGAGCATCAACACGGTTTGTGACTGAAATTCGTGCATAATCATTCAACGTAACGAGAATTAATTCAAAAAATCCATTTTCATCCTATGGTTAGTGTGCGTTAACTTCGTTTTTTTATAAAAAAGTTACAAATTCGAAAAAACCGGATCACACATTGTAAACCAAATGAATCGACCGCAACAAAATCGGATATCTGCGCTTTGCTTAAATTTCATACGCATTCATACGCAAAAATGCACCGCAACCTACCCCGGCCGCACCATATATTCTGTTCCATTCATGCCCGTTTTTCAGTTTTTCATAATGCCCTTATAATTCTTTATAGACCTCTAGTTAATAAGCTTTTGCAAATGCCCATATTCAATAATTTCCTGCAACTCCCCATAGCAAATGATTCTTGGCAAATTCCCATAGCTAATAATTTTCTATACATTTCTGCCATCCCCATCACCCCCACCATTCCCCAATGTTCCATAACTTCTTATTTCTTATTTATTGAATAATTTTTTACAAGCTTCCATTACTAGTATTTCTCTATAAATCCCCACAACAAATAATTTCCCAACTCCCATAGCTTATGTTTTTCTACACCCGTTCCCAGCATTAAAACTTCCCAACAGCCGCTCATTATTAATAGCCAATAACCCATTCCAATCACCGACAAATCATAAAAGCCTCATTTAAAAACGCCTTTAAATCATTGCATATTAAATTGAACATTCATACAAAGCATCACCAATCATTGAAAACACAATGTTATCACTTCTTCAGCCTAATCCCTGGGACAACATATTTTCAGAAAATATAAAAAAAATAGGCAAAAACTAGTTACATTTTTGAAATTTTATAGTATAATTAGGATGCTATCGTTTATAAATTATATTTATTCTTTAATGGAGGTGTTTTATGTCAACGTACACACAAGTTGAAAAAAGCGGTCTGTTTGAATTAACAGATGCGGCTCGCGCGGAACTTGTGTCTTCAAAATATTACAATGAAGACCTTGCTCCGACATCGGTTTCACAGAGAAACTGGACTACATACAACATTACGATGTTGTGGGTAGGGATGGCAATCTGTATCCCGTCATTATCACTGGCATCCGGACTTATCGGCATGGGCGTATCCCCATGGTTATCCGTACTGAACGTAGCGCTGGGTAACATCATCGTTCTGATCCCGATTCAGTTAAACTCACAGATCGGAACGAAATACGGAATTCCGTTCCCGCTGTTCGCAAGGCTGACATTCGGTACGAGAGGCGCACAGCTTCCTGCTATCTTAAGGGCAATCACAGCCTGCGGATGGACTTCCGTACAGGCATGGGTAGGCGGCGGTGCTGTTGCTGCTATCATCGGTTGTTTTGCAGGCAAATTCGCAGATGCCGGATGGACGATCGGGCTTCCTTCCTGGGGCGGCATCCAGACAGTTGCAGCCGGACAGTTCATCGGTTATATCATTTTCATCCTCTTTATCGGATGGGTTGCATATACCGGTATGGATCAAATCAAATGGATCCAGAACATCGGTGGTCCGATACTCATCGTAGTAATGATCGCACTTTTGATCTGGTCGGCATCCGTTGCTGGTGACGCAGGCTATGGTTTCATGGAAGTTATGCAGCAGGGAAATGACACCGAGCTGATCAACGCATCAGGTGGAATGTGGAACGTATACATGGGCGGACTCATGGGTAATATCGCATTCTGGGCTACTATGGCGTTAAACATTCCGGATTTTTCAAGATATGCTAGATCGCAGAAGGATCAGTTCAGGGGACAGCTCTACGGAATGCCGCTGCCAATGGCAATCTGTGCATTCATCGGCGCATACTTCGCACAAGCTACAAAGCTAGCTTATGGCGAAGCAATGTTTGACCCTACCGCAGTATTCTATCACCTGGAAAACAAGATTATCGTATTTATCGCAGCACTGGGTGTTGTAATGGCTACCGTTACGACTTGCGTAGCAGCAAACGTAGTAGCGCCTGCAAACGGGTTCTCTAACATCGCGCCGAAGAAGATTTCCTACAAGATCGGCGTAGTAATTACGATACTCATTGCCTTCTTCATCTTGCAGGCATGGTGGATCTACGGTTCCGGCGGTGCATACTTCACATGGATGAATGCTTACGGAACGATCCTGGCACCGATCGCAGCAATCTTTATCGCAGACTACTTCGTATGCAAGCAGAAGAGAGCCGATATCGCAAACCTGTTCAAGGGAGAAAACGGAAGATACTGGTACTCCAACGGCATCAACTGGGCAGCTATCATCGCATGGTTTGTGGCATTTATTTTCCCATTGCTTACGTACTTCGGTGTATCCGGCTCATTCTTCACGTTCATCAATTCGATCAACTACATCTGGTCATTCCTCCTGGGCTTCATCGTATACATCATCCTGATGAAGACCGGCATGGCTGGCAACTCATTCGTAACAGAAGAAGAGCACGAACAGTTTACAGACAGAGCTTAATTTAAAAATAAGGTCTTGAAGAACTTT
>CAJUEB010000052.1:11360-12689 GCA_910585135.1 uncultured Eubacteriales bacterium | reverse complement strand
ATCCTGCATGAACGGCGCAATCAACCCGCCCAGGTTAGAGCCGCCGCCGGCACAGCCCACGATAATATCAGGGTACTCATCCAAAAGCTCCATCGCTTTCTTTGCTTCCAAACCGATAATGGACTGGTGCAGCAATACCTGGTTCAAAACAGAACCCAGCACATACCTGTATCCTTCACTGGTAACAGCCCGTTCTACCGCTTCGGAAATCGCACATCCCAGGCTGCCGCTGTTTTCTGGGTCTTCTGCCAGGATCTTTCTGCCTGCCTCGGTTCGCTCTGATGGCGATGCAAAAACATTTGCGCCGAAGGTCTTCATGATGTCCTTCCGAAACGGCTTCTGGTTATAGGACACCTTAACCATGTATACTTCCAGATCCAGTCCAAAATAGGAGCAAGCTTCGGAAAGCGCCGTTCCCCATTGCCCTGCGCCAGTTTCAGTGGTAACGCCTTTCAAGCCTTCCTCCTTGGCGTAATAAGCCTGCGCTACCGCTGAATTAAGCTTATGGCTGCCTGACGTGTTGTTGCCTTCGAATTTATAATAGATTTTCGCCGGTGTTCCAAGCGCCTTTTCTAAGTTATATGCCCTGCAAAGAGGAGACGGCCTGTAAATTTTATAAATGTCAAGAACCTCTTCAGGAATATCAAAATATCTGGTTTCGCTATCCATTTCCTGTGCAGCCAATTCCTTGCAAAACACAGGATAAAGATCTTCTACGGCGGCTGGCCTGCCGCTAGCCGGATTGATGATCGGAGCCGGTTGTTCCTTCATGTCAGCTCTCAGATTATACCATTGCTTTGGAATCTGTTCCTCTGTGAGATATAGCCTGTGGGGTACTTTTTTGATTGTCATTTTTTTCTCCTTTCTTATCCACCGAATCCAAAAGGCTAACTGAATTACGCTGGCATCCTGCCAGCAAAATTTTTTATCAGAAAGTCAACTTTCACTGACTTTATTGCTTGGCTAGGTGTTGTTTTACAATGCAATCTTTGCTCGCTGCACTTTACTTCTTCGTCAAGCAATATTTCCTCTCTAGATTTTACTTCTTAGCAAAACGATGTTCCCTTATTAGGTTTTGCTTTCCGACGAAAAAATAAACGCTTCTGTCCTTTCACTAAGGGACAAAAGCGTTGCTCTTGTTTTTAATGCCACCCAAGATACTAGATTTTAAATCAATTTATGCAAAAATCCTCGCATCTCATCGCCTCCGTGTACAGCTGTTGATACACGCTCCCTTTGTAACAGGTGGAGTTCCCGTCAGTTTCTACTAAGTGCATCGCCATCATCGCCATCATCGCCATCATCGCCATCATCGCCATCATCGCCATC
>CAJUEB010000052.1:0-11260 GCA_910585135.1 uncultured Eubacteriales bacterium | reverse complement strand
CATCGCCATCATCGCCATCATCGCCATCATCGCCATCATCGCCATCATCGCCATCGCACTGTTCGTCTGCCCTCATAAGTCCATTCAATTCAGCTCTCCCTGCCGCAATCCCACCTCCTGCGGCTCTCTTTAAGGTCGATACCAAACCTACTACTCTTAATCATCGGTTTAAATGTTATTGAATTGTTTTATCTGGATATTAGTATATGCGCTTTCTTCACCCTTGTCAATACTTTTTTGTGATTTTTTATAAAATTCATTGGAAATGTTGTGATTTTCCACAAATCCATAATGTTTGCCGAATGTTTCAAGTAAGCCGAGATATCTCAGCTTGTAGTAGATTTTATTGTGGTGGCTTAATTCTGCTAAACGGCTATAGACCCTGTCTATTTCTATGAAATGAATTTACGAAATTTATTATATGTTATCACTTGTTTACCATCATATGGTCTTATATATATTTCGGATATGAAAAACCATCCCCGTATCAAATAAGGTGTGAGGCGACCTCAAAAATATGGGATTTTCCCTATATAAAAACCTCCAGCCATATAATGATGACTGAAGGTCAAAAATTTTCTTTATTCCGCAAGCCTTCATTCAGTTCGCGATGATTCGCCATTTGCGATTGATCGTTGGCTGCCTCTATTTTAAACTACCTGACTAATGCCCTCAATGTTCCCGTTTCTTCAGAATTTCACTCATTTGCTTAAGCGTTTCTTTATTATCATCGATGTGATGGCTGATATCACGTTCGACCGCTTCCTGGTTCGCGCGGACGGCTTCCACTAGCTCTTTTCGCATGATCGGAATCGATCGCGGCGCGTCAATCGCAAGCCTGACACCATCAGAACTGTTCTCTACCACGGATACTGTGATATCCTCTCCAATGACAATCGCTTCTCCCTTTCTACGATAAAGAATCAGCATACTGCGCCCTCCTTATCTACAAATTCCTGCAAGGTATGACGCAGCCCATACCTACTGTCATCTAATATGATTTGCCGCGCTCGCCTGGTTTTCACGTTAACAGCAACAGGACATTTCAGGTTCACGGTACTGGATTCAGGCGTTTCCTTAATAACACACAGGGCATAATAAGCCAAGTCTTTTTCGCTTTCGACTGCCAATGCTTTTTCATCAGCCTCAGGTAATACAGGATGATAGTCCTCCTTCAGCAGAAACGGATTGATCACAAGAAAAGACAGATGCACTTCATCAACGCTTTGCAGATACAGCATATCGCCGCTCTCATCTTCCTCATCCACTGCAAGAAGAATAAATTTCTTGTAATCCTCGAAGCCAAAAATTCCTTCTTCAAAAAGAATCAGATCTTTTTCTTCGTAAATAATTTCCTGCTGTTTTTCATCCATCATCGACAGCCTCCTGCATTAAGCCTGAACATCCACGTTCTGTCCGCTTGCCTTCTCAAAAGCACCCGGTGGTACGTAGATAGGTCCGCCAATATATTCAATATTCACATGAGGGCGCTGGGAAATTACCATCTCAATATCCCCTGGAACAAACTCCACCTGCCCCTGTGCAACTTTAAGATCAAAATTCAATTTATCCATCTCATACTCGATCGACAATGTCGGCGGTACCCAATCCATTTTTGGTTTCGCAGACGGAGTAAATCCCAAATTGAAATCCCCCACCGGTTCTGCTGTACGCTGCGCCAAGATTTGATCAATCGTCTGGGCTCCTTCTCCAATCTGTGTCTGAAGCATCAACTTGCCTTCTCTAGCAGACTGGGCAGATGCAGCATAAGCCGCTGCTTTTCCTTTTCCTGCCGCCTGATTTATCGACTGCATGGCAGATGGTGAAATAGAGTTCCATGCATCAAAGGAGTCTAATTTCAGCTGAATCGGACGGCTTTTCATTTTAAGGCCACCGCCACTGCTCTTGCTTATTTCCAGTTCCGCCGTGCCATTGTGCTGCTCAAGCTTGGCATGATTTACCTTTAATTCGTAACGAATCGGAACTGACGTGATTTGAATTAACTGTTCCACGCAAGTCACCTCTCTTTATCTTCTTCTTTATTCTAACCCTTTGCTAGCTTCCTGATCTATCCTCGTATGAAATCCAGCAATGATGGTGTGATGATGCTGGTTCCCACCTTTAACGCACTGTTATAGGCGTAATTTGCCCAAGAATAGTTCATGATCGCTTCCGCAGGCTCAATATTGACCGTTGAATCAAACTGCGTTTCGATGTTCAGCTTTTCGTTTTCCAAACGCTCCAGCGTGGATTTCAAAAGCTGCGTCTTCGTGCCGAGAATAGATACCTCATCTCGCAAATCATTTGCGGTTTCCTCAAACTGTTCCCACTTCGCCCGATACTCATCGGTCACTGTAAAATCAGGATCTTTGAGTGCCTTTGCCAGCTGCCCCGCCAGATTAACTATATTCTTACTTATGGCAATTTTCGTCCCGTCTTCCAACTCCACTTCCGTCGTGCCATATCCAGTTATCCTCGCTCCCGGAAGCGCCGCATCAAAAGCACTGGAAGAAGTCACCTGGTCGGTCATTGCACCGCCTGCCCCCGCTACCTGCGTAATTTCAAGACCAAAACCTAAATCGATATACGCATGCTCATTAATCAACGGACTATCCGCTGTCAGGTCATCCACTCGTTCGCCTCTGTAAAAAAGCTCTTTATAACCCAGGCTATTGCCATTTGCATCCTTTGCCTCTTCAAGGGTAAACGGCGGTTTCTTTCCTTCATTTCCTGCGAATACGAACGTCTCTCCATATTTGGCGTTCAAGGAAGTAACCATGGACTCCTGCAACTGTTCAATCGCAGTCGCATAAGCCATACGTGACTCCAAGGCATTTGTCCCATTCACAGCAGCGATGTTATAATTCTTAACAATTGTCGTCGCATAACCGCTGACAGCCATAGCTGCGTCTTCCTGCGTGTTCTGCCAATCCTGGATATCTTCCGCATTGCTGATATAATCTTTCACGCGCGCATAGCGTTTCTCCAAAATCGCTGCTTTCGCCGCAGCCGTTGGATCTTCATAAGAATATTCGAAACGCCTTCCCGTTTCAACCTGTTTCCTGGCAGCCTCAAGGCCTCCCATGTTGGAGGTAAGATTGTTTTCATAATTTCTTCGGATCATTCCCGTTGTAATTCGCGTCATAGCACCCATATGATGTTACCTCCATTCCTAACGCTTAATCCCTAGAAGGGTAATCAGCATTTCATCTAATGTACTCATTAACTGTGCGGCGGCATTATATGATTTCTGGAACTGCATCAGATCCATCACTTCTTCATCCATCCACACGCCCGATACGGAATCCTTATCGTTGGCAATATCATTTAAAACAGAATTTCTCGTCTGTAAAACAGACGCACTCGCTTTCTTATCGATCGCCTGCGTATCGCGCAGATTTCCATAAGCATCAAAGCAATTGCCACTAAAGGTTAATGTATTCCCTGCTGCATCGGTATAATTAAAATCATGGACATCCGTCGACATGATATTTACCAGCTTTAAAACGTTAAGGTTTCCTGTATCGCTGTCGCTGTCGCCTTCCGTTCCAGTGATGATCTTTGTCTCCCCGCTCATCCATTTATCCGAAACCTTGATGTTCGCTGCGGTAAAGACACCGCTGCCATCTACAGTCTCAAACAAATCGTATTCTCCATTTGTCGTTCCTGCGGCCTCATTATTAGCTTCATTCAGCTTTGTCGCAAATACATTGATAAAGGAGTCGAACATCTTCTCATAAAATCCAATGCCGCGGAACGGCTCTGTTTCATTGCCGATCTTATTGAGGGAATCAAGCGTTCCCTTCAGGACGCCTTCTCCCAATTTATCCGCATCTTCCCCAATAAAATTAGTGGTATTCTTATCGACATCCGTAACCGATACGCCGTATTTTGATTTGCTGCCATCATCAGGAATATATTCAAGAGATCCAAACTTCGTGTCATCCACCAGCTTATGTTTTACCTTATCGCTATCGGTGAAGCTGATTTCCAGTGTATCCACGCTGATTCCTGCGCCTAAATTCAATTCATGATAAGTAACGCTGATCGGCAGATATGTTGCCAGCTCGTCAATCAATTCATTTCTATCGTCCTGTAATTCTAGTGCTGCGCCACCTAAAATCTGCGCATTCTTAATGGATTCATTGAGGATGGAAATCGACTCCAGGCATTTATTGATATTCGCAATGTCTGAATCCTTCAGCTTCGTTTCTTTATCCGTTCGCACATCTGCCAGCTTTGTGGCATTTTCATGAATAACGTTCAGCAAAACTTCCATCGAGGAGCGAACTAACGTGTCGGAAGAACCTTGATTGGCATTATCCGGTCTTGCCATGATATTGAGCTGTGACACCACATCGTTCATCGCTGCCAATACCGCTGTCTTGTCGATTTCGTCAAATATCGCACCGATATCGGACAACGTGGAATCCTTCGCATCGATCGTCCCTACCTTGGCAAGCTGCGTCCTGTATTGAACATCCAAGAACGGGTCTCGAATCTGTATGACACCCGTCATTTGAACACCCTGCCCCACACGGTTATCCGTCTGCATCATCGCGTAGCTGGCACCTGTCGGGCTAATGCTCGCTAAATCAATTCGCTGTCTTGTATATCCCTTCGTATTAACGTTTGAAATATTCTGACCTACAGCATCTATGGATCTCTGGCTTGCCGCCAAGGCAAGCTGTGCAGTCGTAAATCCTGCAAATGTAGAACGAACCATCGCCATAAGCTAATCCTCCTTCATCAACTAACTATATCTACTTCTATACCCTGCGATTCGTAAGGGTACGATTCTCTGCCGCCGGATTCCCGTCCGGGTCGTACGCACCCTCATGAGTTTTTATCTTCATTACCTTCTGCATATCCCGCAGGTGTACCTCCATCGCCGTCATCGCCTCTTTATTTGTTTCCGAAAAGATCGTTACGATATTGGTCAACTGGTCAAACAGCTCCCGAAGTCCCTGCTTGTCTTCCGCAGATACTGCTTCGACGATTTCCCGAAATGACTTTCCTTCCCATCCAAGCTCCTTCTGAATGCTCTCCCGTTTACGGTCAAGACCTCTGAGCTTTAAGGTTAAAGCCTGTTCCTGCTTCATGCATTCTTCGACGCCGGCCACATCGTCATGTTGGATCGCCTCCAGCTTCCTTTGCTCCAGTGGCATATGCTCCTCAAACAATGCGATCAGTTCCCTGATGATTTTTTGAAATTGCTCCATCTACTGATCTCCTCCAAAGAACATAATCTTTCCCGCAATAGCGTCCGGATCGATCTGATACGCACCCTGCGCCACTTGTTCCTTTAGCGCCTCCACCTTTTCTGCGGAAGCTTGCTGGAAAACGGCGCTGCTGACATCCTTTTTCGCAGCAGACGCAAGCTGTTCTTCGGCTGCTTTTCTGGAATTGGCGCTGATCATAAGGCGGTCAAAGTTTCTTCCCGATTCGTTGACCGATGCCGGCCGCCTGTTCTTCACGTCGATATTAACTTTATTTAAATAGCTTGCCGCAGCAGCTTCACGCGTAATTTTCATATATACCTCCTGCGAGGTTCGATATGCCAATCGAAAACCTCTCTATTATCTATCGTCATTTCCCTCTGAAATATTAAGCGTTATCTTCATCCTCTTTTCTTTTCGCGAATCTTTTCTTTATTTTCTGATGGGTTTCACGAAATTTCTCCTGGATTTTCATTCTCCTGGCTTTCATGCGGTTTCCGATCCTGCCAAAAAAATACTTTACTTTTCGTGTCTGTCGGCTTATTAAACGAGCCACCCAGCAAAATGGCAGCAATATCGCCGTCTTGGAAAGCACAGGATAAATGGCCTCCATATAGGCTCTTTCCGGAAACAGCATTTCCATGGTTCTCCTGCGTTTTTCTTTCTTCAGGTTTCTCTGGCGGATGTCCGCCACTTCCTTCACCAAAGGAAGGATCTTCTCATTTTCTTCCCGCTCATCCGCGCCCTTGGATATGATATACCGTTCCATGGACATGAGAATGATAGAATCTTCATCAAACCCCTCAAAATTACCAAACCACGTAGCCGCCAGCTTCACGATCAAATCGCCGAAAATATCTATTTCCAAGCGTTTCAGTTCTTTGTTGATTACCTTCCATTCCATCTGCTCGTAGCAAAGCTGGTAATACTGCCACAAATCCATTACATCGCGCAGTTCCAGATTGCCGCGCGCGTATTTTTCGGCCAGCGTAGCAATATAATATATGTAAAAATCATCGATATCCTGAACATGAATAAACTTGCAGCCCTTTTGCTTCCGGAACGGCTGCGGCGGCATCGAAAAATACTTGCTGGCTTTCCGGTTGGTAAACGGCATTCTCTCATAAAAGATTGCATCTACGCCCGTCGGCTTATGGAAATGATGCTTGCCGTTTTCCCCCTCGTCATCGTCCTTCTGTTTTGGCACAAAACCGATTTTCTGCATCGCGTCTGCGATCCGGTCCGCCTTGCCCGGCTCTACCAAAAAACCGAGCGGCATCGGATAATGATGCTCTTTCTTTGCATAACATCCGTATATAACCTTTTCCTCCAGATAAAGGCAGTGAACCCCTGCCTTTTCCATGGACTTGAGAATCAAACTTTCTTCCTCGCGATACTTTTCATGCATTACCACGCAATAATGAAACCGCTCTTCGAAATTTCCTTTCCATCTCATGAGCTTTGGATCATCGATACCAATAATCATGCCATAAACGGCATTGGCGACATGATGATAATCCGCCAGCCTGTACAGATCCCCCCAATTCGGGTATCTCGGCCATTCGGGGCGTGTTTCTTTATTGACTGCCGCAGAAAGAAGTTCCAAAAGGCATTGCATTTCATAATCTCTGTTTCTGTTCATTGCGTATTCGTCTTTCCTCCATTGCATCAACGCCTCTATAATTATATGCTGCGTTTTTCTCATCAGCGACAAGCCGGCCCGCTGATAACGTCAGCACCCGTTTTCTCATGATGGAAACCAGCTCCTTGTCATGGCTTCCCACAATAACCGTAACGCCCATTCTGTTCAGGTCATCCAGCAGGCGCATCAAGTCATATGCTTTATCCGCATCCAGGTTAGCAGTAGGTTCGTCTGCAATCAAAACACCGGGATTCACCACCAATGCTCTCGCCAGCAGCACCCGCGCTTCCTCCCCTACGGAAATTTCGCCTGGGAAAGCGTCTTTTCGGTGCAAAACGCCTACCGTCTGCAAGGTTTGCATGACACGTTTTTTGTAAAGTCTTTGGGGCTGTCCGGTCGCACGCATGGCGATTTCCACATTTTCATAAACGGTTTTATCTCGCAAAAGTCCATATTCTGCTTGCATCATGCCTATTTTTCGGCGAAAAAACGGAACTTCCCTGTCCTTTAACGCTGTAACCTCTGTCCCCAGCGCCCATATACGCCCCCCGGTCGGGACAAGCTGCCTGCTGATCAATTTTAGCAATGTGCTTTTGCCAGCGCCGCTTCTGCCGATCACAAAAACAAACTCGCCCGCTTTCACGGAAAAGGATACGCGCTCTAAGGCATATTCACCCTTCCCATATTCTTTACTCACGTTTTGAAAAACGATTGCCTGTGCCATACTTTATCCTTGAAAAAGGGAATCACAGTCTTGCCGGATTCCCCTCTGTTGTTATTCTTTATAAAATGAATCTGCACCCGCTACATGGCGGCTCATGCGCTTATCGACCGCAATGATATCCTGCAATAATCTCCGGCATCTGCCCGCAGTATCCGCGATTTTCTCCATTTCAGGACTTTGCCCCTCGATCTCCTGCTCCTTGAGAAGCTGATCGATCTCCTGCTGTGCCTGCGGATGAAGCTGCTGCTTGAATTGTTCTAGACCGATAATCGTCTTATCGATCCCCTCCAGCTCTGTTGCCCGCATACTCAGAAGCATCTGTACCGATACCCTGTCGTTTCGATCCAGTGCTTCACTGACTTCTTTGGTAATCCGCAGGGTCTCTTCAAAGTGGTTTTTTCTCGCCACCATGAATTTCAGCACTTCAAGCGCCCATTCCTTGCGATAGCTTTCGTCATACATATGATCACTCATTAACAGCTTTCCCCGCTTCTTCAAAAGTATCCCGCAAATCTTTCACAAGGGGTTTCAGTTCTTCAATCACTTCTTCCCTGCGCCCGGCCTCGATGCGGCTAAGCTCATAGAGGAAAAAGTCATACATCCGGCGCAGTTCCCTGCTGATCGCATACTGATGATCCAAGGAATTCTTTAAATATCTGACGATATCCCTGCACCTCGTAATTGATGTTGTGAAAAGTTCATAATCCTTTTTTTCCAAAGCCAGCTTCGCGCGCATAAGCCGCTTTAACAATTCGTCATAGAGCAGAAGCAACATTTCGCTGCTCGTCATCGTCATGACCGCCTGTTCTTTGTATTGCTCATATCCTCGATTTGCATTCATAAACTTCCTCTTTTCCCGATATGGTATGCATTAACCGCTTTGTATTATTAAATCATTACTGATTGAGCGAAGATAAATAGCTGCTCTGGCTGTTCATCTGGGAAATCAACGTTTCCAGCGATGTGAACTGCTTGATATAGCGGTCTTCCTCCGATTCCAGCCTGTCTAAGAGCTTTTCGATATAATCATCGATTTCATCGATCTGATCTTTCATCGTGTTTTGCAGCAAAGAAAGCGGTGAATGCTCCGATCCGGCTCTTTCTACCAGGACGCCTTTCGTCGCGCCCGTTGTGCCGCAGTACTTATTCATAACATCCTTAATATTTGTCATCAGTCCTGCTGTCTGGCCGTTTTCGGTTTTCCCGTTAAAGAGCTTATCGATGTTTTCTGGATCTTTTTCCAATGCTTCCCTAAATTTTTGTTCATCGAATACCAGCTTGCCGTTATCCGAGTATTCCGTTGATTCGGAAATTCCAATCTGAGAAAGTGCAAAAGCATTTCCCCCGGAAATCGTAAAGCGCAGATCATCTGCAAAACGCCTCAGGTCGTTGTCACCAAATAACAATCCCTGTTTCGCCTTCGTTTCATATTCCTCGATTTCCTTATCCGATAATTCCTTCTTCTGCTCCGATGTCAAAAGCGATTTATAATCCTTGTCCGGCTTTGCCCGCAGCTCGCTGTTTACTAGTGCAACGATTTCATTGTAGGCATCGATCATGTTCTTAACGGTCTCGACTGCCTTATCTGCATCTACCGAAGCTTCGATCGTAACAGCCTCGGAATCAGCCTTGAGCTTTTGTATCGCATTTCCGTTGGTATCCAGTTTCACGCTTCCGTCATCGTTTTTTACATCTTCAAAGCCAAACGCACCTTTGACCGTCACGTTGAGTCCGTCCACCGTGAAGCTGTTGCTGTTGCGGTAAATCATCGTTTCTTCATCATCGCCCGCATACTTGATCGCGACCACAGCGTCCTTGCCTGCAACGCTGACTTTCTTGTCTGTACCTGTGAAATCCCCTGCGCCGAAGAAGGCTTCTGCGATCGTGCCGGACATCTCGATTTTCCCGCTTGCACCCTTTTCGTTTGAAACGATACTGAACTTATCCGAGCTGCTTGAATAGGAAATTTTAACGCCAACACCGGACTGGTTGATGGTATTAAGAACCTCCTGCACCGATGCGCTCTTATCAAATTCAAAAGTTCTATCGTTAATCGTGATCGCAGCTTTATCATTCGTAAACTGAACTGCATTGGCAAGCCCTGCCGTTTCAAGCGACTTGGCTGTATCCACACGGTTCGTCGTTCCCACCGCAATACCGAACACCCCAGTTTTGCCGACAACGTTATAGCCGCCCCCTGCCAGGGTCAGGGTAGAGGTATGGTCAACAACGCCCGCGCCCTCCTGTACGTTCATCGTCTTAAAGGATAACCCGTCGCCGGACTTTTCAACCTCAATACGGCCTTTGCCGAACGCTTCGTTCATCTTGGTCTGCAAGTCTGCCTGTAATTTATCCAGCGTATCAACGTCCTTGCCTAACGTAATCGTCTTGCTCGTGCCATTATATGCAAAAGTCAGTGTTTTTCCTGCCAGAAATGCACCGGCCGCCTGCTTGGTAACGACTTTGTTCACGATATCATCACTGATGGCAACGGATTTGCCAGTGATATCCTGATCTTCCAGTCCCAGCACCTTCGCAGCAGAACCGCCGGACAGCTTCACAGCGTTGCCGCCGATTCCTGAAAGAACCAATTTACCGTCTTCAACTGTTGCCTTAATCGCCGTATCCAAAGATTTGCCATTACTTAGCTTCTCGTCGGCAAAGGCCTTGTTCAAGGCATCAGCAATCGCCGTCCGCGGATCATTCTCAAAGGCAGCTGTATCGACATTGGAAATATCTGCACTGTAAAGCTTACCACCGACTTCGATCGACAGATACGTTCCCCGCAGGCTGTCAATCGCTACCTCTTTAGTGAAATCGATGTCTCCCGTTGTCAACTGGGATGAGGATGCTACGCTTCCCGTGTATTTCGCATCGCTCGCCAGCTGCCTTACGCCTAAAATCGAAAAAGGATCGCCGCTGCCGATGGTTCCCGAAACATTGACATATTTGCTGTATTCCCCTGAAACAGACAGCTTCGTTCTTGAAAACAGAGTCGATGATGTCAGGTTGGAGGATGAGGTATAGGATGTATATGTGTTAGTGAAATTATATGCTTTATCGATAATGCCGCGCAGCGTCGTCTGCGTCCAGCCTAATTTCGTTTTCTTCGCATTCTGTGCTTCTATTTTCGTTCTCGTCCCGTAAGTAAGCGACTCGATCAAGCTATCCCGGTCCAGGCCACTGGACAATCCACCGTACCCTCTAAGGGACGATGTCGAGCTTAGCGTTCCTGTAATTGAGTTTAATGATGCCATAATATCCTCTCCTTTTTATCTGAACTGCTGAAATATAAAACAATTTTTTAAGATTCATTTCTAAGTTTTATATCGGCATTTTTCTGCGGGAAATTAATAGAGAAAGCTGAAAAATCACTTTCCCTTCATGGCTTCCTAATGCTTTGGCGATTCATTCACGATCATAGTTGCCTTCGTGATCTCAACGATAAGCTGCCCTGCATACCGTTTCTCATAGAAACTCAGCATTGGCGATACCGCATGCTTATCGATCACCACATATTTAGACGGCAAATGCGTCAATGCCAGCGCAATCGTATCTTCTATACAGCGGTCACAGTCGCAATGTCCAAACTGACGGACATACTTGGGAACTTGATCGCGCACGAGATGTTCCATGACGTTTAACGTCATATAGTCTTTTTCCTCTGCTGGATCG
>CAJUEB010000051.1 GCA_910585135.1 uncultured Eubacteriales bacterium | reverse complement strand
CTGTAAATACTGTTATAAGCACAAAATGGAATCAATTTATTATCCTCTGACAGCACCTGCACCCGGCATCGTTTGAGGCGTTCAGCATCCAGATTGGAAGCATCCTGAAATGCCATTCCCGTCACCGTAAAGGAATTCAACCTGTAATAACGCAAAAAATCATCCAGTGCTGTAATTTCCCGGCTGGACTTATATTTTGCAAGATCTGCCGCCTCATCTGCCGAAGCGACCTCCCATTTGTTCAACACGAAATCCCGGTCCCTTCGGATTACTTCCGCCCGGTCGATCTGCGGCAGGCTGCGCCCGCCTGCGCTTGGCAAGCTGCCGCTATCTTGTTGTAACAGCAACGCCTGACGCCCGCCCGCACTAGCCGAACCATCATCTGTTTGCCGGGAAAGCAAATTTTCACGAGCCTCCGCTCCGCCTGCTTGCCGGGAAGGCAAATTTTCACGAGCCTCCGCTCCGCCTGCTTGCCGGGAAGGCATCGCATCACAACAGCTAACGCCAGCCTCTTTTTGCGCATTGGTAAGCGTACAGCGCACGCTCCCGTCCGGCTCTTTGATATAAGTGCTGTAAAAGCAGCACAGCGTATGCCCGGTAGCGATCGGGCAGAAATGTTCATATTTAAAATCCGGGCGCTGCGCTTCCAGCTCCCGCAAAAGTCCAAACATCGTTACCCTTCCGGGAAAATCTCCTGTACGGATAGGCTTCCTATCGCCCGCAAGGGAAACGTTGTTGGCATGACCAGCGCAATCTTCGTTTCTGCCTTTGCCGCTGGCATCAGCGCGACTTGTGAACGTTTCGTTTTCACCGCTGGCATCGCCATCAGTTCTCCCTCCTGCTGCTATTTCCGGATGTCTGCCAAAAAAACTGACCGGCTGAAAGTGGATTCCCTTCACGACATTGATATGTTCCAAGGCAAAATCCATGATTTCGCCGATATTATCTGTATTAACACCTGCCACGATCGTCGGCACGAGTGTTACAGGAAGGCCTGCCTTTTCACAATTTCGGATCGCTTTCTTCTTATTTTCTAAAAGCGGCTCTCCGCGCAAGGTTTCATAAATATCATCCCTCGTGCCGTCAAACTGCATGAAAATGACGGAAGCACCCGCATCCTTGAGAACCTTTGCATAATCTTCCTCCTGCGCCAGCCGTCTGCCATTGGAATTGATTTGCACATAAGAAAATCCCTTTTCTCTTGCCATCGCGATCATTTGCGGCAGATCCTCGCGAAGGGTCGGCTCTCCACCAGAAAGCTGAATGTTAAAGGGACGCTCCTCACCCAGTTCCAGCAACAGGTCATACTTTTTTTCCATTTCTGCCAGGGTCGGTTCACCGCGCCGACGGGTATTGGCCGCCGAATCCGCAGGCATTGTATTTTCCGCCGGACTTGCGGGCATCGCATCCATGCCTAGCTTTGCGGAAGACATATTGTCCGCCGATCCTGTAGGCATGACGTTTGCCGCTGCCTCTATAGAAGAAACATCTGTCTCCGATTCTGCAAAACAATAAGGGCAATATTGATTACACCTGTTCGTCACATCGATCAGCACACAGCATGCGGTCTGCAAATGATTCTCACAAGTACCGCAATGCAGCGGACAGCTTTGATCCTGCGGATCGCCGCAAGTCAATGCGGCTTTCGGCGCAATATTGATGACAGGATGTTTCACCCATTGCTGATAATCCCCTGCATGCTCCGCAACCGTCGTTTGAAATGTACCATGCTGCGGGCATGTTTTTATAAAACAAACCCGATCATCCTCTGCAACATAATATGCGGTTAGCGGTCTATGGCAAATCGGGCAAATGCTCTGTGTCGTATGTAAAATCACAAGTTTAGCCCCCTGTTTTCGTCATTTTAAATGTATGCAATGATTGGATCGCTTCACATATCCCAGTATGAATTATTCTATTTTAACATATTCCCTTCCGGAAAACAAACCAGCGACCTGTGCATATCTATGCATACACTATTTATCAGAAATTCTCTAAAAATGACAAGTTTTTATCAGTTTTAGCTAGTTAATGCACACTAACACCACCTCAAAACCTGCGATTTTTTTCTATGTTCACGGAAAATAGCATAGATTTAAGCTGTTTTACGGATATGCACCAAAGCCCCCGTAATTTCGGCGCAGTTTCTACTAAGATACACGCATATTTATCCACTTTTCCGATTTATTATTCTCTTTTTCCATTAAAATGCAAGAGTTAGTGTGAATTAACTCATAAATTTAAAGAAAAATTTACATACAAAAACAGAACCCCACCGCGCCATACAATATAAAGGGGTTCTGTTTGAACCAAGCTCAGCCTGTCCGCATGATAAAACCAGCAGCCAGCAATCAATCGCCGCCAGCTACTTTGCCACCAACCAGCTTGCCATCAATAACCGCCGGTAACTGGCTTGCCGCCAACCAGTCCACCAGCAGCCAGCAACCGCCGCCAGCTACCTTGCCACTTGCCACCAGCCGGCCTCAGATCTTACTCCTCAATCTCGCTCTGAAAACTGTGAATCGCATCAATCGCCCGCTGATAATCCTCCGTCACCTGTTCCATAAGCGAATCCGCTTCCGGGTTATATCCGTCACGCAGCGCTTCGGTCAAAAGACTGCTCGACTCCTGCAACTTCGTAAAGCTCAGGTTCTGGCACATCCCTTTAATGGTATGCGCGGCGCGAAAAGCTTCGTTGTAATCCTTTTGATCGAAAGAAACATACAACGAATTATAGCTGCCGTCGTCAAGAAATTTTAGTACGAATTTTTTTACCAGTTGTTCACTGCGCAGACGGCCAAGCACATCCTCATAATCACCGCCCAAGGCCTCATAGCATTCTTGTAAGGTCATAGAAAAGCCCCTCCTTCATCATTTATTTCATTAGATTTCCCCGTTTTTATCGCTGTCAATAGATGAAATGGCAGAAAACATATCTTGCATGGAGGCATCATAAAAACGGTACTGCTTCCTGCCGTTGCGTTTTGCAGCATAAAGCGCCTGGTCGGCGGCATGGAATAACACATCATAGGAAAATCCCACCACGTCGGCCTGGGCAACTCCCATGCTGATCGAAATCGGAAACTCCTCATATGTTCCCGTCAAGGAATCAAAGATTCGCTGGATCACCGGTTCGATTTCGTCCGTATATTCCAGCAGAACCAAGAATTCATCCCCGCCCACGCGAGCCACGATATCATCTTCCCTGGTATTCTGGCACAGCTTAGACGCAATATGCTTTAAAACACAGTCCCCAAAATGATGGCCATAATTGTCGTTAGCGGACTTAAAGTGATCCAAATCGCAAATCACCAATGCGAAAGAACCGCCAGGATTCTCTGCCATCCGCCCCAAAATCCGCTCTTTTGCATAAGCCTGATTGAGCAGCCCTGTCAAGCCATCATGCGCCGCCCGCTGTTCGAGTTCTTCCATCTTCGTCTGCGAGTCGTGAATGTCTACCGCTTTTCCAATCGCGCCGGAAAATTCCGGAGGCTCGCTTTCCGACCAGATCGCACGGGTGATAATGCGGTACCACCGTTCCTGTCCATTGTAGTGAAGTTTGCATTCGTATTTTACAATCGGATACGCCGGAGAAGTATTATGCAAAAGGTCGCAGATCTTCTTCCACGCATCACGCCCCAAAATACGCATAACATCTTCGTTGTTGCTCGGATCCATGACCACCTCATCCATTCCCAGTTTCTGCGCATCGAGGCCGGACAGGGTAAGCATCGGCGGAGATGGCGTATATTCAAACTGGATCTCATCAGCCATCGAAGCGAAGAAGTTGTACTTCATCCGCTCGTAATCCAAAAGGCGTAAGGAACGCTCCGATACGATCAGTTCCTCATTGTAAAGCATCTCCTGCGTCGTATTCCATATCTCACGCTGGTTGACCGACCCGGACAATCCGTTGCTCAATTCCGTCTTCAACGTATCTGCTACATCGGACAAACACTCCAGCAGCAGGGGATTGAACACGCCGCATTTGCCATCCATGATCATCTCAATCGCTGTTTCATGGGAAAACGCTTTCTTATAAACCCGGTCACTGGTCAGTGCATCATAGACATCTGCCAGCGCTACGATCTGCGCCGAAATCGGAATATCATCCCCTGCCAAACCATCCGGATAGCCGCGCCCGTCATAACGTTCGTGATGCCAGCGGCAGATTTCATATGCCGTTTTTACCAATGGTTCTTGCTGGTAAAATTGCAAATTTTCCAGAATTTCCGCACCTGCCAGCGAATGCCCCTTCATGATCTCAAATTCCTCTGGCGTCAGTTTTCCCGGCTTGTTCAAAATTTTGTCATCGATGGAAATCTTGCCGATATCATGCAGTGCGGATGCCGTGCTGATCAACGAAATCTCTTCGGGCGAAATATGATATTCTTCCGTTTGTTCTGCTAAATGCTTCAAAAAAAGCTCCGTCAAAATGCGCACGTGAAGAATATGTACACCGCTTTCTCCATTTCGGAATTCCACAATATGGCTCAGGATATCGATCATCATAGTCTTTCGCTGCTCTGATTCGTAAATCTGGTCAGCCACCATCTCTATCAGCTTTTGCTGCTTTGCATATAGCAAAATGGTATTGACCACCCGGCGGTGAACGATCAAGGCATCAAATGGGCGCGTGATAAAGTCCACAACCCCCAGGTCATAAGCCTTCTGGATTTGTGCCGAACCGTTTTCAGCAGAAATCATGATTACCGGGATATTTTCGATCCAGTTGCTCTGGTTCATCACCTCCAACACTTCAAAACCGTCCATCCGGGGCATTACCACATCCAAAAGCACGAGTGATATCTCGCTCTCTTGCTTTTTTAAGATCGTGACCGCCTCAATGCCATCTTCTGCCTCGATGATCTCATACTCCTTTCCCAGCATATCCGCCAGGATCGAACGATTCATTTCGGAATCGTCAACAATCAGGATCTTCTGTTTTCGCATATTATCCTTAGAAATAATACTCATCCTCCTCTGCAAAATAGACGTACTGCCAGAGCTATCCGGCGCTTTTTCAATGCTATGCAAAATCCTTTTTTAATACTTTATTATATTCCGGCAGCTTCGTTACTGTCAAGTAGAAGAACAAGCAGAAACGCTGTTTTGCAAGCGAGAAAACAACTTCCGTTTTTCCCAGGGTCATATGCCCTTTCCCTATTCATTTTTCTTCAGCCAGAAAACAGATGTCCCCATCCAGCAAAAAAAATCCTGTCCCGTCTGCGGCAGCAAAACGGAACAGGACTCCCACCGTGTCAAGTGTTTTTACAGCTTTTTCACAAACAGGCAGCGGATCGCATTCAGCACCGCCAGAACCATGACGCCGACATCAGCGAAGATCGCCAAATACATATTTGCAATGCCGACAGCACCCAGCGCAAGGCATATGAATTTAACCGCCAACGCCCCGGAAATATTCTGATAAACGATGCGCAGGCATTTTCGCGAAATCCTGATCGCTTTTGAAATTTTCACCGGGTCATCATCCATCAAGACGATATCCGCCGCCTCAATCGCGGCATCCGAGCCCATCGCCCCCATGGCAATGCCGATATCCGCCCTGGACAGCACGGGAGCGTCATTGATCCCGTCCCCCACAAAAGCCAGCTTCGCTTTGCTTTGCTTTCCGGCAAGCAGCGTTTCGACCTTTTCCACCTTATCGGCAGGAAGCAATTCGCTATAGACCTCGTCGATGCCAAGGGAAGCAGCTACCTGATCCGCCACCTTTTTCACATCGCCTGTCAGCATGACTGTTTTTTCGATCCCCGCTTTTTTAAGGGATGCAATCGCAGCCTGCGCATTTGGCTTTGCAAGATCGGAAATGACGATATGCCCCGCATAAACCCCTTTGACCGCCATATGAATAATCGTGCCTGTCTGATGGCAATCAATATAAGGAATATCCAAATGCTTCATCAGTTTGCTGTTTCCCGCGCAAACCTCCACGCCATCCACTTTAGCGATCACGCCATTGCCGCTGATTTCCTGAATGTCGCTCACGCGGCGCAGATCCAGCTCCTTGCCATAAGCGCGCTGAAGGCTTTTGCTGATCGGATGGGAGGATGCACTTTCTGCTAACGCTGCATATTCGATGAGCTTTTCCCCCTCCATCTCATTGTGATGAATTCCGTTGACCTCAAAAACGCCCTGCGTCAACGTACCTGTTTTATCAAATACAACAATTTTAGTCTTGGAAAGGATCTCAAGGTAATTCGAGCCTTTTACCAAGATCCCCTGACTGCTCGCGCCGCCGATCCCTGCAAAAAAGCTCAGCGGGATGCTGATTACGAGCGCACACGGACAACTGATCACAAGGAAAGTCAGCGCACGGTAAATCCAAATGCCCCAATCGGCCGCAAGGCCGAGGCAAAGCATGCGGATAAGCGGCGGCAGAATCGCCAGCGCCAGTGCGCTACAGCAGACAACAGGCGTATAGACTCTCGCAAATTTGGAAATGAAATCCTCTGATTTCGATTTGCGGGAGCTTGCGTTTTCCACCAAATCCAGAATCTTAGAAACCGTAGATTCCCCAAACGCTTTCGTCGTCCGTATGTGCAAAACGCCGGTCATGCTGATGCATCCGCTGATCACCTCATCGCCAGCCTTTGCTTCCCTTGGCAGGCTCTCCCCTGTTAGCGCGCTGGTGTTTAAGCTGGAATTTCCCGAAAGGATGATCCCGTCGATCGGTACTTTTTCACCTGGCTGAACGATAATGACGCTTCCAACCTCCACTTCATCGGGATCGACCTGCTCCAGCTTGCCCTCTTTTTCTATATTGGCGTAATCCGGGCGGATATCCATCAGGCTGCTGATATTCTTGCGGCTCTTGCCGACCGCATAGCCCTGAAACCATTCGCCGATCTGATAAAAGAGCATGACGGCGATCGCTTCCAGATATTCCCCGTTCTCGTAAATCGCCAATGCCATCGCGCCGACAGTCGCGACTGCCATGAGAAAATTTTCATCGAATACCTGTCTGTTTTTGACGCCCCATAATGCTTTTTTCAAAATGTCGTACCCGATAATGAAATAATCGGCTAGATAGCACGCGAAACGAATCCACCGCCCCGCTGACGGAAACAAATACCGGTCAAGCACGCCGAACATTTCGACAGTGACAAACTGGAGCGCGAAAAGCACAGCAGCGGATATCAAAATGCGGACCATCATCTTTTTTTGTTTTTTCGTCATGCCGCCCTTGCGCCTGCCGATAATGAAAAGCAGAAGCGCAGCGGCGATTATCACCGCGCCAAGCAAAATGCTGATGATCAATTCCTGCATATAAAACTCCTTTCAAAATACGAAAGCGTACTCTTTGTTTAAAAAACAGCATCCCCAAGCTGCCAAAATGCAATTTGAGGATGCCCGCTAGCCAGAACCGTTTCCCTTAATGAAGCGATTTCTCTTTTTAAAAGGAAATTTCGCAATCCGGCTCAATTTTTTTGCAAGCTTTCAATACGTCCTTCATCACACGCTTCTGATCCTGCCCATCGGCAAACTCAACGATCATTTTCTGCGTCATGAAGTTTACGGTAGCTGATGCGACGCCATCGGTTTTGCGGGCTGCATTCTCCATCAGATTTGCACAGTTGGCACAATCCACTTCAATTTCATAAGTCTTTTTCATAAAAAATTCCTCCTTTTATTTTGGGCTATGGCTTTCATGCTCTGTTTTTTGTGCTATGATTTTCTATTTAATTTTATGATTAAGCACTTGTTTAATTATCTTGCTTGCAGTATAATGCAACCTGGGCAGACAGTCAATGCAAAGCGCACATGTCCTGCCAAATGGGCGAAAAGTATTTCTTTTTGGGCGAAAAAAGAATATTTGATGAACAAAAAAGGAGAGCGTCTTATGAACAAAAACGAATTGCCGCATGATCATGGAGAAACGGAAGCAATTACGACGATACAGGAACATGTCAGCCGCGTGGACAGCTTCCAAACAGTGGCGGATATATTCAAGCAGCTCGGCGATACTACAAGAGTCCGCATCTTCTGGCTTCTTTGCCACTGCGAGGAATGCGTCATCAATATTTCCGCCATGCTAAAAATGTCAAGTCCCGCAGTCTCCCACCACCTGCGCCCGCTCAAAAACAGCGGTCTGATCGTCTCCCGCCGCACAGGGAAAGAAGTCTACTACCATGCAGCCGATACCCCGCAGAGCCGGCTTTTACATCAAATGATCGAACAAGTGATGGAAATCGCTTGTCCCGAATTACAAGGAAAACCGCATGAACGATAAATTACTGCAAGCGCAAAAAAATATTGAAAAATTAAATGAAATATCGCAACATGAACGGATTTCGCTTTTTCCTGGCATAAGACTTTCGTATCTTGCTTTTGAAACAAGCTCTTTTTCCATGCGGCATAAACACGATGCCATGGCGCATATGATGCAGATCAATTACTGCAAGTCCGGGCAAATGGAATGGAAAATGGGCAATGGAAATTCGATCTATCTGAATCCGGGCGACTTTTCCCTGCATACGATGGCCGCCTGCAAGGATTCCCTGATCTGCTTTCCAACCGGGCAATACGCCGGGCTGACGATTTACATTGATTTACAGGAGGCAGCGGCGAATCCGCCTGCATTGCTGCGCGATACGAATATTTTCACGAAACGTTTGCAGGAGAAATTCTGCCCAGACGATTCGATATCTTTTCTTGCCGGAAACGAACAGACGGAAAGCATCTTTTCCGCCTTTTATGGGCAGCCCGGGGATTTACAACGACCATACCAAGCGCTAAAGACGCTGGAGCTGTTGCTTTACCTTGCCAAGCTGGAATTTTCGCCAGAAAACCAGCTAACAGCTTACCAGACGGAACAGATTGAAATCATACGAAAAATCCACGACCGCCTGACCGGGCAAATGAATGAAAGGATCACGATCGAGGAGCTTTCCAAGCAGTATTTGATTAACCCAACAACGTTAAAATCTGCATTTAAGACGGTTTACGGCGCTTCAATCGCAGCACATATCAAACAGCACCGCATGGAGCAGGGCGCTAAAATGCTGCGGGAATCTGAAATGAGCATCGCCGAAATCGCACAAGCCGTCGGCTATGACAGCCAAAGCAAGTTTTCCGCTGCATTTAAAGGTTTTTTTGGCATCCAGCCGAGAGCATACCGCAGAAAACATCGACAGGATCAGTGAAGACAAGGGAAATACAAGGGATGGTACTCGTTGCCTCATCGCACTGGTCTTCTTTTCTCTGCTCGCGCTTTTGATCCGATCAAATAGACCCATAGGATATACCTTCCCTACAAATTTTCCGAGCCGAAAAAAATATGGGACGAAAGGTTATGCCTCCGTCCCACAATCTTTTGATGCACGGCATCTTCTGACCCTGATCCGAGCCAGTTTCAAAAAAGATGAGTCATTAGTATAGCAAGTATAGCAGCCCCATATCGGGAAACCTTTTGTACAACAGATCCTGCTGTTTCATTCACCTGTCCATCAGTTTCCAGATTTCCGCAACTAACTCTGCGATTTTACCCCTCGTATCCTCGGGAAGAGATGTGAACCAAGCGCCCGCCCGCTCCAGGTGATTCAGGATGAACTGCTTGTCCGAAAACTGCTTGTCATGTACCAGTCTGTCCAGTCCCATCCCCATGCTCACTGCAATGCGGATAGCGGTATCAAGAGTTGTGTTGCCGTCTTTCAGAATCGCCCTCAATGTTGATTTTGGTACGCCAAGTTCCTCTGCAAACTCCATGAGAGACATCCCTTGTGATTGCTGGCATGCTTTCAGGTTTTTTGACAAAAAATTTTCTTTTTCCATTTTCTTCGACTCCTTTTTCTTTTTATGATAAAAGAACCCGAATAAAAATTAGATGCCGTTTTTCAACAATTCCGGGCGGTTTTTCGCCCGTTTCCCTGACGTTTCCAGAGAAAATACCGCAAAAGGATAACACGCAATATGCCCAGGCAATACGGAATGCAGGACGCGCCATTTAATTTCACGCTATTCTTCATCATCCCGATTCATAATGGCTTTTAGCCGCCTTTTCTCTTATCCTTGCCCAATAACACCTAGTAAGCATTGACTTGTCACTCCGATGATATATTTAATATCGTCCAATGCATTTTCCCTGGAACGAATATATTGATTATGCATACGAACGAATAATGTCCAGTCATTTGCTTTCTGTACGATAGAGCAATCTGCACCCGGCGGTAAATTCAAAACCGATACAAGCTTAAAATGCAGCACATGCTCATAACTCATATGTTGCATGATATCGCCTGAAAAAAACTCATTATGCGGGAAGGTAAATGAGTCCGCTATGTAATGCGTTAATTTACCCATCCGGTAATACTTAGTAACATTAAAATGAATGCACACTCCCTTATTGCAGGTGATCTGCATATGTCTGTATGTTATGATTTGTCTGACATTCTGGCAGGCATTCAAAACCATTCAGTACATATAGCAATGACCTTGCCCCACAACGTACGATTATTGTCCTGTCCTCCCTGCATGGCAGCCGGGCAGCGTCCTCGGTGCAGGGAATGCCAGCAAAGCCTTCTCGCGGGAAGCGGGGCGGCGCGTGAACTCGCCTTACGGCTCGGGCAACACGCACCGCCAGCCGTTTCCTATGCTCCAGGGCTTTGGCATCCCGGGCTGCCCCTGCGGGGGCTGCCCTCTTGCCATTCAGGGGAGTAGATATATTCGAATAATTTTTCTGCGAAAATTTCAAATAACCTTTTAATATTTTATATTTATTGTATTATTTACAAATTCTATTTATTAATTGAATCGTGCTTCTCTATATATGCCAAGAATAGTTTCACCTGCGCTCTTTAATTGCGTTAGAGATATTCGTTCTCTAAAAATATCCTTATATGTTTTTTGAAATCTTATATATGAATTAAAATAACCTTCTTGTTCAAACCCCATATAAACAGGGGTAACTTTTAAAATAATATCGCCTTGATATTTATACAGCCAAGTCTCGTATTGATTATGTGAAAAAATACGATACTTTTCGCCTATCCAATATCCATTATCATCTAACAAAACACTATTGCTTTTTTCATTTTCATAAATACTCCTATAGTATTCATTTGATAATATGCCCACGTTATTTTCATCCAGAACCACGCTAAGCTCTTCTATGCCAAATTTATGACACTGCTTTATTATATTTTTTAAATATAATAAGTTATCATTATATAACATTAAACTTTGAGTTCTATCATCTAATTGAATTTGTACATTAGTATAATAATCAAAATCTCTATTGTCTAACAATAAATAGCAGCTATATGCATTATTCTTAATAAGGATATATTGCTTCTTCATTTGATTATTTTTCCTTTCTTATTTACCATACCTGCTTTTATAAGTTCTGCTTTCATTTTGTTGGATAACTCATCCCATGATCGAACATGACCGTGGAATATACCTTTTATTTTAAGATAAAAATTCTCCTTGCAAAGTTCCTCGTTTTCTCTTTTCAGTTTGACAATTTCTTTCATGTTATCATATTCGGCTTTTGATTCTGGGCTTGTCTGGCATTCTTTGCTGGATTCGCTGCACCACTTCGAAATACTGGCTTTGGATATGCCATATTCTGCGGTGGTGCTTTTGTAGGTGCATTCTTCTTCCGCATGAAGACAAACAATCTTCTTTTTAAATTCTGGTGTATAAGTTTATGGCATAATAAATACCTTTTTTGATTATTTTCAGTATATCTTATTAGCCACTTCCGTTATAACTTTAGTTCATCATAACACTCGATCAAGCCTTCAATGACCTCAATAAAAAGTTTTCTCTCTATATAATAATGACCGTATTCATACTTAAATTCAATGTCTTCGTCCTTAAAAATCTTTGAATTGTCCCAGGATACCTCAATATCATTGTTCTGCTTTCTAAAGTATATTTCTGGCAAATATGCCCCTGCACGTTCTGAAAACCATGAATGTCTAAACGTCCAATTTTGAAACATTTCAAATTTATCAATGTCATAGGCCAATTCATCAATATTTTCCTCAAAATAATTTTTACAGAATTCAGCAGCAGAATTCCCCACCGTTTCAAATGGAAATTCATCATTATTAATAATATATAACAAATTTTTATCAAACCAATCTACTATATTTGATATCATATACCAGCGGTATGTGCATTGCATATTTTTATAGGAAAATTCCAATATATTTTTATCTTCTACATACAGAGACATTTCATATAATTCTTTTTCTCTAATAATTTCAATTGCAAACACCTCTTTTGTCCCAAATAAATACATTTTTTTCTTCTTTCTATTTATTTTTAATAAATTTATTATATTGTACTTTAGTAATTACCCCATCCTTTAACATTTGTTGGTACACATCATTAGGAACTTCTGTGGAAGTATTGTCAACTTTATATGCATGCCATTTGTTGCCTGCTCCTTCTGGTTGAAACTTAACTATGTTACCTTCAAAATATGCATATAATTGCTTATTTTTCGATGATGAATAAGCATTTTTTAATAATTCTTCACCAACTTCTTTGCTAGGTATAGGATCAATACTTCCCCATCCCCCTTGCTTATTATGCTTTGGGCTAGGTTCATATAGTCTTACTGTTTTTTGAAGATCAGATACATTATCTACTTTTCCGCCGATCCTCTTTACAGTCCCCAGGCTGCCAACAAATGGGATCGTGGCAGCAAAGGAAATGCCC
>CAJUEB010000050.1:11497-12740 GCA_910585135.1 uncultured Eubacteriales bacterium | reverse complement strand
ATCAATGCGCCCGGTGTCCTTGTAAAGGCAGCCATACCGCTCCACATGGGCCAGGATCGGGCGATACCCTTCCCTGACACAGCTCCTGACGGCTCCTGCTAAAAATTCATATTCTGCATCAGTAGAAAACTCAACCAGCACGTAATCCGTCCCGCCAATAGTCTTCGCCCTGCCAGCCTTTACATCCTCCAGGATGCCGGAGCTATAGTAAAGCTCATTTCCCATGTAAAGCTTCATGTGCGGGTACACCTGCTGTATGCGTATCTTTGCAGCGTCAAAAACCTGTTCTGCTTTGCCGGGGTCATACCTCGGGTTCCGCCTGCCGTAATGCGGCGTGGCGATGATGACGCTGATGCCTTCCTGGTTTGCTTGCCCTGCCATCTGCAAGGTTTCTTCCATGTCCCCCGCGCCGTCGTCTATTCCCGGCAGTATATGGCTGTGGATGTCCATCAGCTTCCACCTAGGCTCTGCCGATCCTATCTTTGATTCCATCATATTACGTTGCATTACCTTCTCCTGCTTTGCTTTCCATTTCACGGCTCGTCTTCTGTACAACCCTCGTCGGGTCGTAATTTTCCTGGCCAAACAATTCCGTGTGCAGCCTGCTGACATTGCTTTGCAGCGTCTGCGGCATGATATAATCTGTTTCATGCAAAGTTTCCGGCGATGTGGTAAATGGCCACATGTTATTTACCACACGCTCATATACCGCCATTTCCGTCAAGGTCGCCGTTACCTTGTCCCTGCTCATGCCCCGCCGAACCGCTTTTTCGAGCAATTCATCCATGACCGGCGCCAGTTCAGAAGATTTCATGGTTTTCACCTTAGCAAACGCCGCCATGAACACGGTCTGCAGATTATGGTCTGTCCTGGCGAAATCCACCGCTTCTGCGCCCATCATCTCCTGGGAAGTCCCATCGCCATCTGTTACTTCAATGCCTCCGATCGCATCCACCAGGCCTGCGACCGCATCCCATTCGAGTGCCAGCCCTTCCCGGATGTTCAGGTCGAGGTTCTGGTTTATCACTTTAATAATCCGGTCCATCCCACCGGCATTATATGCATCTGCCGCAGTGCCATACTTTCCCTTCTGTATTTTTAAATATGTATCCCCATCTATAAGGCACATCTTCATTTCATCTTGATTATTATGGATGCTGATGATAATAAAATCATCGTTTGCCTGCCCGCTTTCATCCATCTGGCTGCTTTGACCAATGCCAAAAACAACCAAGTTCCTGTA
>CAJUEB010000050.1:0-11487 GCA_910585135.1 uncultured Eubacteriales bacterium | reverse complement strand
TTCATCCACGTCCGGGTCGATCCCGAGGTATTCATCCCCGTAAATGGTCGTTTCCTGCCCTGCGTCAGCCGGGGCATCTGCCCTTGTGCCCATCACGCCGATAACGATAATCGCAATCAGCACGAAAAGCGCGACAATAATCCCGGCAATCAACAAAACCCGTATTGTTTTTCCCTGTTTTCCCTGCGTTCTTCCTGCCATTGTCTCCTCCCTAGTCCATCCAGCCAGGACCGCCCGCATTGCGGGCAGCCCCGCCGAATGTCATGGCTCTTGGCGGCCGGCCATATGGCCAGCCGCCAAATCCTATTTCCGCCACACAAAACCAAATTGTAATCTATTTTAATGTTCTAGCTGCCTACGGCCGTAAAGCCGCCCGCATTAGAATCCCGTCTTAGGAGACTTGCCTTTATTGGCAGCTACATCTACGACTACGGATGTATCTGTATTGGCCTGCTGCTTGATCATAGCCAGGTAAACAGGGGACAGTCCATCCAGTGTAACCTCGATCGTACCATCCGCTTTTACTTCGCACGGCACAACTTCCCAAACGCCCGGGGATTTCTCGTGCAGAACATAAACCGTTGTGCCAGCTTTTACGCCAGGAACAGCCATGGTGAATTTAACAGTGCTTCCTGTCACAGACACTACCGAGCCGTTTTCCTGGTACGTAAGGTTCATTGCATCCAGGATGACAATTTCTTCATTAGCCTTCACGGTAACGCCGATTTTCTCTTTCACAAGATTTTCTGCTTCAGTTTTGCTTATCTGCGTCTGCGGCGGTATCGCCGTGCCGATAATGTCGCCACTCGCAGAGCTGCCGTTGATTGTCACCGTCCCCTGGCTAACTTTCCCTGGTGCGGGGTCTGCCGGGCTTGTATTTTCGCCAGCAGCGAATGCACTCGTGCTCATTGCCATGAGCAGCGCCATCGCTGCAACGGCTGCAATCAGTTTGCTCAGTTTTCTCATTATCTTACCCCTCCTTTCTCCAGTAGTCCCGTTTTATGTGGCATTTATATTAAAATGACCGGGTCATTTTAATACCGTAAGTAATTCTTCAATTCCTCTTTCCTTATTTCTTTTCTAAGACGTCAACCAAAAGCCCGCTCACGATCCAGCGCTGGTTCGGATGCCCGGCAATGCAAGTCGATAAGGAAACCACGTGGCCTTCCGGCTGCACATTAACAGTTCCATTGATATGCCCCGTCATCTGCGCCTTCAGGTCGGAAACATAGCGGCTAAATTCCGCATCCTCCTGGAAAGAGCCGTAATCGCCGAGGATGTACCTGTCATCAAACGCCACGGCCGCAAAAATATGGTACTTAAACGTCCGGCCCGGCTGGTAGATATAGAAATACGGATGTTCCTTAAAAAACGCTTCATCCTCGTATTTATGGAGCTGTGAGAACATCGTCTTGTCTTTTAAATTATGCCCGTAGACGACCGTCACGGGGTCGCTGAAATCGACCATGTTGTACTTTTCAATATAGATCGACCCCGGAAGTCCCGCTTTGTGGTCGATGGTCGTGTTGAGGTAGTAGTCATCCGCCTTTTCCACGCTGCATAAGATCGGGTAATCCACGTTCGTCCCCGGGACTTTGAGCCAGCCGATGACATCTGCGTTGATTTCCCATAAGGCTTCAAAATCAACGGTATTTCCATAAGGATCAGGCATGGCGTCGATCATCGCCTGCTGCATTTGCAGATACGCATCCTGTGACCGCCCCGGGTCAGCCTGGGTCATGTATCTATATATGGCAATGACAGCAACCAGCATAACGGCTATAACAATGCCGATGGCCAGTTTTTTCCGGCTTTTCTGGGGCATCTCTTGGTTTTCGGAGCTGCTTGTTCCCGAAAGCCCCGTGCCTTGCCCATCCATCCCGTTCATCGTATTTTCTTCATGCCTCCTGCTTCCTTCACCCATTGCCTTCATTCCTCCTGCCCTTTTCCCTTAGCTTCTTCATAGAAAATGCCGATCACCAACTCTTTCAATTTCTCCTGGTCTACAATGTAAACATCGTATTTCACGTCGTAATCTACGTCATATTCCTCCATGTACGCCTTGCCAGCCATGCCCTCGCCTGGAATCCGCACGACTTCCATCTGCTCCGCCGCCGTCTGCGAAAAACGATCCGTGAAGGAAACCATGTCTTCCGTGGTGATATTTGTGTCCATGTTAACGCCCAGCCGCTCATAAAGCCCCATCAGGCTTTCTACGCTTTCATCAGCAAAGCTTTTCATCTTTTGCAGGTATGCGAGGATGTACTGCTTCTGCCTGTCCATGCGTGAAAGCGTGCTGCCATGCACATTGGTATCCCGGTAATGCACATAGTCAAACGCCATGTTCCCGTCCAAGTGTACCGTGCGCCCTTTTACAAAACTGGGGTGCAGGTTTGTCATATTTTCGAGAACCTCCACATCCACGCCGCCCACCTCATCGTTCAAAACTGGCAAAGCTTCAAAATTGACGGCGCAGTATTTCTCAATGGGGATGCCATGCAGCAATCCAGAAACCGCCTCCATCATCAGTTCCCCGCTCTGCTCCGGCGTCCTGCCGAACGCGTACTGGTAGGTCAGCACCAGATCCTTTTCGCCAGCCTCATTTCCATCCTCATCCGTGACAGTGACGGGCGTTATCGTCTCGCGCGGGATCGCGATGATGTCTATCGAATTTTCTGCGGAATCCAGGCTCACAAGCAGGATGGCGTCCGCCATGCCCAGGCTCCCCGTTTCACGTTTCACATCCATCGGCAGGTCTTTGTCAATTCCCATGAAAAGGATGTTGGTGCGGCTTTCATCATACTGGTATTCCCTGCCGCTGTAAAGGATTGTCCACTCCTCCTCTGCCTGGTCTTCCTGCGATTTTTGTGCGGCGAAGATCTGGAATACAATTATTAATGCCACTAAGACCATGGCAACTACCGCCACCAGGATCACTGCAAGCGTACGGTTGGAAAGTCCCCTATGGGAAGAGGCCACCCCGCCCTCATATTCAGTTGTACGGTTTTTCCCTGCTGGCTGTGTCATGCCTTTCCCCCTTAAATAGCGAATTGTTCATTTTCTAACCGGCTTCTAACGCCATTCTCCCACCGCCACGCATCCCGGCACATCTGTTCCAATGTCTTCTCCGCCTCCCAGCCCAAAACGTTCCGCGCTTTGCTCACATCTGCGTAGCTTTCCGCAACATCCCCCTTACGCCTTGCTGTAATCTGGTAAGGGATTTTCACGCCATTAGCCTGCTCGAACGCTTCCACGACCTCCATAACGCTGTACCCTTTCCCCGTTCCCAGGTTAAATACCTCCATGCCCCTGTGTTCCTGTGCATACTGCAAAGCCTTCACATGGCCCTTCGCCAAATCCACCACATGGATATAGTCGCGGATTCCAGTCCCGTCCTTCGTGTCATAGTCATTCCCAAAGATGCTGAGCTTTTCTAATTTGCCCGATGCGACCTGCTGTATGTACGGCATCAGGTTGTTCGGGATTCCTTTCGGGTTTTCCCCCAGCAGCCCGCTTTCGTGCGCGCCCACCGGGTTGAAATAGCGGAGGATGACCGGGGTAAACTCTTCCTCTGCTTTCGCCACATCCCTTAAAATCTGCTCGCAAATAAGCTTTGTCCACCCATACGGGTTGGTGCATCCAGTATCCATTCCCTCATCAAACGGCACGGCCTGTGATGTCCCGTATACAGTTGCTGATGAGCTGAAGATAATCGTATTCGCCCTAAAATCCTTCATCACTTTCAGCGTGGCAATCAATGCACGAAGGTTATTTTCGTAATATTTCAAAGGCTGCTGCACCGATTCTCCGACTGCCTTGTACCCAGCGAAATGTACCACAGCATCTATTTGGTGCTTCAAAAAAACCTGCTGCAGCCGTTCTTCATTGCCCGCATCAACGTCATAGGCTGCCAGCCTTCCTGCCGCCCCCTCAATGCGTTTTATTACCTCAGGGCTGCTGTTGGAATAATTGTCCGCAACGATTACCCCGTAACCTTCATTTATTAATTCAACTGCTGTATGGGAACCTATGTACCCAGCCCCGCCTGTCAGTAAGATGTCCATCGCTCCATTTCCCTTCCTGAAGGATTGTTTTGCCAAAATGTTCATTTGGTTTCTTTTTCAAAAGATATAACCCATTCTATAAATTCCCGGACAGCCCCATCGCCCCCATTTTTAGAGCAAACGTAATCTGATATTGCTTTAACTTCTTGCACTGCATCCGCCGGGCAGCCTGCCAGCCCGCCAGCATCCTTGATCGGTTTCATGCACTGTAAATCCAGTATGTCGTCCCCTATGTATGCACAATCTTTATACGAGTAATCCACATTATCTTGTTGGCCTTGTTCCTCTAATATTTCCATGAGCTTGTGCCGCTTATCCCTCACGCCCTGATATACATATTCAATATCCAGTTCATTACAGCGATGCTCCAGCATCCTGCTACTGCGCGCAGTAATAATGATTGGGATCAGCCCGTATTCCGGGAGCATATCCTTGATCGCATATCCGTCTTTCACGTCAAATGTTTTGAATAATTCCCCGTTTGCCCCTATATGGATTTTTCCATCCGTCAATGTGCCGTCCACGTCCATTACGATAAACTTTATTCTTTTCACCCTGCCACCTCTATTCTATAATGCCAGCAAAACGTGTCGGGGTTATGAATGCCAAAGGAATATTGTTTTGTCTGGTCTTCATGTAATCCTGAAGCATTTCCCCAATCTCAATGTTAAGCTGCACCGGGTCCTCATATGTGTTCACTATTTCTATCCTGCTGTCGGCATAGTTACTCTTTGTATTGCCAGGGCTGTACCCATCCAGTCCTGCTATGGCAATTTCCCCTGCATGCAGCTGGTCTAACAACCTGAGCAACATTAAAGCTGAATTATCCACATGTGAAAACCCACATTTTATCAACCGCAAAAATGAAACAACATTATCCGCGTCGCTCTCCCTTTTCAAATTTGAAGTCAGTATCCTCTTGACATGCCTGAAGCTTTCCTGTTTGGTCCAGTAATCGTACCGCCTGGCATTGCTCATGTACAAATAATCAATTTTAATACTTTCAGGTATAAAATTTATCGCTATGGTCAGGGGGGAATTTTTTTTGATGTATTCATTGATCTGCTCTGCATATTCATATACCGTATGCCCTGGCGCAATCACCAATACTTTTCTGCCGCTTATTACTTGGCCCAGCCTTGCCATGCTTCTGCTGTCGTCTATTTCCGCTTTTACATACTCCATATATGTGTTTTCCAATAAACCATAGTCATACCGTTTTCTTTTCACATCACCTATCTTATTTAAAATGTACCGAATATCTTTTGACCGGATGCTGTTTTTTTGTTTCAAATACATAATATTATTTACATGGGCCCCATAGCATCCTGCAATAAAAAACGGCGTTGAATATCCCCAATTACATTTTGTCCATATATTTTCCATATAGTTGTCAATGGTATCTAAAAGGGAATCGATATCATATGAATATCCCAGTTTATCCACCATGTACTGCATCACCAGCTCTGTAGGGGTATTCCCCGCCCCCCTTCCCATCCCCGAAATCGTGGAGTCTACGATGGCTTGCCGTTTCCCAAATGACAACCTGAGAAATTCCTGGCACAAAGCACTGGACATTTGCAGGTTATTGTGGGAATGAAACCCAATCCTGCACGTTAAGGCCAAATTATGATCAAGCAGGCTAAATACCCTCTGCAAATCATCCACGTACATCGAGCCGAATGTATCCACTATCGAAAAACAATATGGCTCTACCTTATTTACCTCCTGGATGAATTCAACCAGTTCTGCGTCCGTGTAGCCTAAGATGTCTACCGGCTGCACAAACAACAGATACCCTTTGTCCTTAATTTCCCTGCAAGCCTCCAGTGCCCCATGCCGTTCTTTCTTAAAAAAGCATTCCCGGACTGCATCAAATGATTTCCCCGTATAGGCATCCAGATGCCCAATGGAATACCTGCTATAATCAGCAAGCACTGCAAACAGGGTGCTGCCACGCCCTGGCGGGACATACTTTTCTGCATCTTTGCTGTTTAGGAAAACCGTTTTCCCTTCCCCTTGCCCTTCATCCTGCAAAAAACCCATTTCTATCAAATCTACTTTTGCATTAACAAGGCCTTGGATGATCCCTTTTATCGTTTCACCGCCAAAGGTTTTATCAAGCAAATATGCCCCGTCACGCAACGTACAGTCCAACAGTTTTGCATGCATTGCATCATACATTTCTTTTCCTCATCTTTTCTTTCACAATTTCAATATGCTCTGGCAAATCCACGCCTATGCTTTCGTACTCCGTCTCCATGACGCGGACCTTATAGCCGTTATACATCGCCCTCAGGGGCTCTATTGCCTCCCCGAGCTCTATATCCGGCTGTGACAATTTCGCAAATTCCAATAGGAAATCTTTCCTGTACGCGTATATCCCGACATGCCGGTACGTTTTTGCTTTCGTCTTCTCTTTCCGGTTGGAAGGTATTACTGATCGTGAAAAATACATGGCATCACCCTTTCTGTCCGTAACCACTTTAACCGTACTTTCTGCTTCTATAATGTCCCGCCCATTTATTTCCTTTTTCAATGTGCCGAAATATACTGATGGGTCCTGAAAAATCCCTATGACTTGCTGTATCATTTCCGGCTCTATTAACGGTTCATCCCCCTGTATGTTGATAAAAAGGTCCCCCTCAATTTTTTCTGCCACTTCCCCAACCCGGTCCGTCCCGGTCTTATGCTGGGCTGACGTCATTATTGCATCCATGTGATGCTTTTTGCATATGCGTTCAATTCTTTCATCATCGGTCGCCACATAAACGGCATCAAGTTCTGGAACTTTTTTGCATTGTTCATACACCCACCATATCATGGGTTTCCCGTTTATATCTGCCAGTGGCTTCCCCGGGAATCTGCTCGAACTGTATCTTGCAGGGATCACGCCTATTATCTTCATGCTATGCCTCCAATATATTTTATCGCTTTACTGAATATGGCTCAAATACAGTTCCTGCATAAGGCCACCCTTGGCATCGTGAACCTTTGATAAAACAAATGGTCCATTTGTTTTACTTTTTCCGCTTCCAAGTCGTAACGATGAAAACTGCCGCTGCCATGCATCCCAGTATATGTCCTTCGGTGTCTTTTCTGCTTTCCAGCTAAAAGATCTTCATCGTTTTCAGCGCGGCAATCAATGAAAAAAGGTTGTTTTCAAAACACTTCAACGCTATAGGCAGCCAGATCCCCTGCCACTTTTTCAATGTGCTGTATGACACTACGGTTGCTATTGCATCCCGCATAACTTACCCCTCTTTTTCTGAATGACTACACTAACAATGCATATGCCTGCTACCATATACCTGATAAACCCTATATCGTATACTGCAATAACGAGCAATGCGCCTGTTGTAAAAATAGCTGAGATTAAAGCAATCATCTTCGCATTATATACATTGTACCCATCCATATACTGTCTGCATACCTTTTTCATGAAAAAGTAGTGACACACACTTAACAACATATAACAGAAAAGCGTCGTAAAGCCTGCCGCAATAAAGCCATATTGTTTTATGAAAAAATAGTTCAATGCAACGTTTGCCACCGCGCTAGCCAGCGATGCGATGGCAACATACCTCGTTTCCCCCCAATAGTATTCTATGTTTGCAAACAAATTGAATAAAAACATAAACATATTGCTCATGGCAACCGGGGGAATGACATAGACGGCATCAAAATATTCTTCCGGCGCCAGGATGCAAATAATTTCCGGCGCAAACAATGCAGCAAAAACATTCAACCCTCCTACGCATGCGAGCAGCCGCAACGCAGTTTTTCCTACCTTTTCCCTTTCATTATCCTTAATTGCTTTATATGTGTACGGTATGAAGGAATTCAAAATAGCCACATTGAGAATTTGCAATGCCATCGCCGCCTGGTATGCCACGGAATAAACCGCTGCATCCGCACTCCCGCACATCCGCTCAACCATGATTCGGTCTGATTGCTGCAAAATAACCAGAGAAAGGAAATGCGGGATAAGCGGCAAGTTGAATTTCAGTGCATACCGCCAGTATTCCTTATTATAAATTTTATGATTGCAGCGCAGTAAATGCACGAACACAATCCCGTATACAACAATCGATGCGCTTACCCTTCCGAATATTGCTGCGAAGCCTTTGTCATCCGACACAAGGATTAATGGGATCGAGACAAGCGGGATCAGCACGGCCATAAAAAGCGTCATGGCAACAACTTTTTCGGCTTTATAATCATACCGCTTCACTGCACAATAATATTCAAATGACGGCATGAAAAGGAGTTCGATAAGCATCAGTGCCATCACGGAAAAGGAAAGGCCTGTTGCTTTTTCCCAACTGCCCGACAACGGGATATATGCAATAAACAATGCAGCCGTTATTGCCGTACTCAGTCCTTGTAACGAAGCGATAAAATTACTCCTGTCATCCCCGTATTTTGTCATGCCATTGTTAATCAGGTAATTCCACATATTAAGCGTGGCAAATACCATAATAATTTGATACCATGACAGAAATACGGAATACTGCCCATATGCTTCCGCAGGCATGATCCTGGTAAATACAGGCACAATAAGGAATGCGATTCCTTTCTGCATGAGCCCGCATACCATGAAAAGCAGCGATGCCTTCATGGGCAAGGACATGGCATTGTATTTTGCCTTAACACGATTCCACATACGGATTATTTTCCTTTTCCTTCCATTCGCGCTTTCATGACTTCTTCCCGCCGCCTTCCTTCACCCAGCCGTTCCGACCAGCCTTTTTCATACCATAACTTCATGAACACCTTATTGTTCCTGAGCTTCTTCTTAAAAAAATAATACGGCGTGAAAATGAAAATTTTCTTTAAGTATGATGATATCGGAACATGGACATTATTTTGCTCCATGCTCGCTAAGATATCTGTCGTAAAAGGAAGATGATCCATTACAAGTTCTCTCGCAATTTTTGATGACAAGTTCCTCTTATATTCTTCCACATTAAAAACCGCATCAAATTTTTCCAATTTATTTAACGAATACAGTTCGGTCATTGTCCGCAGGCATTTAACACAGTACCCGCAATTTTCTGATTCCCCGCAGACAGTCAATGACTTCTGCACGATGGGATTGTCCGCAATATAGGCTACTTTTTCAACGCGGTTCGCCTCGCACCCAGAATGATAAAACCTGAGCCCCTCAACACTCATCAAAGGCACCGCAAATGGTTCCATGAAGCATGGATCCTCACCAGTGAAGTCAAGTATATCCGCCTCATATGATGAAGCCCAATAGTAGGTGCCAAACAATTTACGAAGCGCATGCACAAAACTTGATGTGACGATGCAATCCCCTCCTTTTAGCGTTTTTTTATATTGATTTAAAAGCGAGATATTAGAATTTACACAAACAAGTTCCACGCCAAGTTCCTTCGTAATCGGGAAAAACTTATATTTGAGATCCTCAAACCATCGCTGATCAATGGCTTCCGACATTCCTGTAAGTGCTGCCCCATTGACTGCAAGAAGGACATGAGTAACCCTTTTCGATGGATATACACTATCCAAATGGGAAAGGACTGAATAGAATGAATCTACCCCGCCCGAAAACCCCGTTCCCGCAACGCCTACGGATTCCGGCACTTCAATGGTTGTCTTCCCGAGCAGTTTGATTGGGGAAAGCCCTTTGAGTTTCCTTGAATAAACAGTTATGAAATACTGTTCCAACTGATATTTAAGGGTTTCCGACAATGGCGCTTGATATTTGATGTCACACTTTTTTTCCATTGCCAGTTCCAACAAAGCCAACACGAAAGCATCACTGCGATCGCATATCAGATACCCACCCCATTTTTTTTCAACCTCAAAGAAAAGGGTATTATGAATAACCAGCCCATCGAAGCACCATACCGTTTCTGCATTTAAGCGCATATGTTCTTCACTTTCACTTATATAAGGAGTCCCTATTGTTATGTAGTTTCCCATTCGCTCTAAAACCCTTTTTCATATGTGATACAATAACACATTACAATATGTCGCTTAGCCTTTTTGATAAATATATTCCAGACAACGGCAATCCATTGTCTTCATAAAAAATCCTCTCCAAGGCTTCTATCGATGGCTTTACCGCTTTATTGCCAGCTACATCGCACAGCGGGTACAAAAAATACACTTTAGGATGCTTCTCAAGCAACAAATTAATTGTAAGGACGCTGGTAGACGTCGCCGTAAGGAAAACATGGCTGCTAAAATCGTAATTGAGCTGTATCGCTTCCCATGGCACATCAGAATTCTTATCAATGTTCAAGCCTGCTTTTTCAAATGCCCTGGTGTTATCCCGCGGATGAACCTTTACCAGAAGGTTCTCCTTTCCAACAAGCCCTGCAATCCGTTTCGCCAAATCCACTTCACCGATCGGATGCCCTCCCTCGAAATCGCCCACGCTGGAGAAAAAAATATACTTTTGCTCATATTCAAGGCTGCTTTTTTCAATCTGGAAAACCTTGGCAATCGTTTTCCTAAATTCCTCATTTTCATTTAAGAGAGGAATCTTTACCGTGCTGCATTTGCCCTTGTAGCAGTCCGGATAATAGCAATAAAACTTTTGGCACAAATCAAAAGCCCTTTTTTTCCCAGTTGCCAGTTGTAATAGATACACCGCCTTCATCCGGTTTGACAGCTTGCGGAAGTTTCCGTGCCCTGCCGCAATGTCATAGGAAAGGATGCTTTCTTCGTACTGGGAACAGACAAGCCCATTATTTTTTCTGTACAAATGCTCCCCTATTGCAGCCGTTGACAAGCTGTTATTAAAATACATAAATTCATCAAAAACAACCGCATCAAGCAGATGTACCTCGCAGTCAAGCTTTCCATTTTTGGCTGAAAAAATACCTGCAATTTTTTTAATCATTCCATGCCCGCCGTAATCAAGGCCTTTTGTTTCTATAAACCCGGCTGCTTCAAAACAATTTAATGCTTTTAAATTCCGGACGATTTGCCTGGCATTCTTGGAATGGTCTGAAACGAGGACGGCTACGTAATCGTTCCGCAATAAAGTATGCTTTAACTGAATCACCGTAAGCAGTTGAAAATACGTGTTACAGACACATAATACCTTCTTTCTCATCCGTTCGCCCTTTTCCCCTGTCCAAATTGTTTTTCCGCTTGCGATATGGCAAAATACGTACCCAGTATGCAGTACAGCATCGCCTCCCTGCCGCTAAATTCCAGTAAGCTTATCATCAAATAGGCAGCTACCATCGCTGTGAATGGTTTCCTGACGATATTGCTTTTCTCTTTTATTACGAAAGCGATGATCAAAATGCAATACCAACAGCCTCCAATAACACCCAGCTCGCAAAACAATTGAATCAGCAGGCAATGAATGTTATCCTCACTATAGCTTAATGGTGATACTGTTTTAAGAGCGTCCCTCACATTTCCAATACCGACTCCC
>CAJUEB010000049.1 GCA_910585135.1 uncultured Eubacteriales bacterium | reverse complement strand
TATTCCCACTCAATCGTCCCGCTCGGCTTCGGCGTCAGATCATACAGCACCCGGTTCACGCCTGCCACCTCGCTTGTGATCCGCCCGGTAATATGCTTTAGTAGCGCATAAGGCACTTCCTCAACGGTTGCCGTCATCGCATCTACCGTGTTGACAGCCCTGATAATCACAGGAAACGCATAAGTCCGCTTGCCATCCGTCACACCGACAGATTTAAAATCCGGCACAGCGGTAAAATACTGCCACACTTTCCCCTCCAGGCCATTTTTCGCAAACTCTTCACGCAGGATCGCATCCGATTCACGAACCGCCTCCAGCCTGTCACGGGTAATCGCACCCAAGCAGCGCACGCCAAGCCCAGGGCCTGGGAACGGCTGGCGAAATACCATATTATCAGGCAGGCCAAGCGCGCTTCCCACGACACGAACCTCATCCTTAAACAGCAACTTCACCGGCTCAACCAGCTCAAACACCATATCTTCCGGAAGCCCGCCAACATTGTGATGCGCCTTTACGCCGTCGCTTTCCAAAATATCAGGATAAATCGTCCCCTGTGCTAAAAATGCAATGCCTTCCAATTTACGTGCTTCCTCCTCAAACACGCGGATAAACTCTTCACCGATAATCTTTCGCTTTCGTTCCGGCTCTGCAACGCCCGCCAGCTTATCCAAAAACCGATCGACAGCATCTACATACACCAAATTTGCATCCATTTCATCCCGGAACACCTTGACAACCTGCTCCGGCTCACCTTTGCGCAAAAGGCCATGATTCACATGGACGCACACGAGCTGTTTTCCGATCGCTTTGATCAGCAAAGCCGCAACTACCGAGGAATCCACGCCGCCTGACAATGCTAAAAGCACTTTTTTGTCGCCTACCTGTTCCCTTACCTTCCTGACTTCTTCCGCAATAAAAGCCTCCGCCTGTGCTTTCGTCTTAATGCGCTCCATTGTTTCAGGTCTCACGTTTTTATCCATTTTGTTCCTCCATTTCTCTTTATATTTCACGCTAAGTTTCTTGTTCTCGTAATGTTCCCGCCTGATTCTTGCCATCCGTTTTTCCGCCTGATTTTGCCGTTCAGTTCGCTTCATTCAATTCATTTCATTCGATCCCCCTACCAGGCTGCCGATTTATTTTACCACAATTTTTTCCTCGTGTCACTGCCAGTCGCTTCCTATTATGATCTGTAACTACCTGTAGTTTTTATTGTACTTCGTTAGAATTTTTACATTTTCCTTGTCCCAAGCTTCTACATTCCCCTAAGTCTTTCGCACGGAATAGTTTACAGCACAATTCGCTTTATCAAAGAGACATACAACATAACCTTCACTGCTTTTCCGCAACAAAACGAGTCAGTACAATTCAGCAGACATAACAATCGACCTTTTCCAATCTGCACAAAGCGAGCTAACTGCAAAGTGCCTCACATCGGCGTACCGACCTCGATCAAATTCCCATCGGGATCATAAAACCGGACAACCTTCTGTCCCCAGCTATGCGTCATCAGCCGATTCACATACTTCACATCAGGATACAGACGATCCAGCTTTTGCACAAACCCTTCGAGATCACGTTCCTCGAAATATAATTCGCTCGCATTGTTCTCCGGGATAATATCCCTGCCCAAGAAATCCTTCCAGATTTTTTCATCCTGAAGCGCAAGGCCTTCCGTTAAAACCATATTGCCATCATTGTCCACGATCAACGCAAGGCCGAACAAATCATGATAAAATTTTCTTGATTTTTCGATATCCTTTACCACAATCAATACATTTTTTAATTTCATTAGCCATGTTCTCCTTTGCAAACCCAAACTTAATTCTTCAACCAAGCGTACTAGCGATCCGGCTTATAGACCATCCGAACCGCAAACCATGCCCCATCGCCAATCTCCTTCACTGCCAGGTCATTTCACTGCTGGGAGATCTCGCTATTGGGACACTTCATTACCAGAGCGTCTCATATCAGCCTCAATCTCACATAGCCCCTTTTTCCTGCTGAATTCAGTCTAACATAATCGATGCCAAAAGTATATACATAGCATCCAAACGGGTCTTCCTGCGTTACGATCCGCCATGCGCAGTTTCACCGTTTTACCATCATCCATCTGCCCAATCGGTGAAATTCGCCGCCAGCAACACTCATCATTCTGCATCACGCACTCTTCTTTTTACGGATTTCACCGTCCACCCTCTTCTATCCAAAAAAAACAGTAAAACCTATCCAGAAACGTCCACTTCGCTCTATCCGCGCGCTTCGCATCCCTCACTCCCGGCCTGCATTCCCTCCCCTCTATAGCGAAAATCCTTTTTAAGGCACAAAAAGTTATAAAAAATGCAAAGCATTGTGCTATAATATCCTTATCTATATTTTCAAGCGGAAATAAAACGGTTTTACCGCCGGAATGCTAATCCACTACCTAAAAGGAGGTCAATACGAATGGAAAAAATTTATACAGGAAAAACCAAGGATGTGTTCAAGCTGGACAACGGCAACGTGCTGCTGCTGTTCAAGGATGACTGCACAGGCAAAGACGGCAAATTCGACCCAGGTGAAAACACTGTAGGTCTTACAATAGAAGGCATTGGCAGGGAAAACCTCAAAACCTCAATTCACTTTTTCGAGCTTTTGAAGCAGGCTGGCGTGAAAACCCACTACGTAAGCGCCGATATTGACAAATCAACCATGGAGGTGCTTCCCGCTAAGGTATTCGGCCACGGTCTTGAAGTAATTTGCAGGCTGGTTGCGACGGGCAGCTTCATCCGCCGCTACGGGGAATATATCGAAGACGGCACGAAAATCGAAGGCGGATATGTAGAAACCACCTTTAAAGACGATGCAAAGGGCGATCCGCTGGTAACGAAGGATGCCCTGGCTCTGCTGGGCGTTATGAGTCCTGAAATGTACGACAGCATGAAAGAACAGACACTTGCCATTACCAAAGTCGTTGCCGATGACCTTGCGAAAAAAGGCCTTCAGTTATATGACATCAAGTTTGAATTCGGCTACAGCGATAACGGCGAAGTAATCCTGATCGACGAAATCGCCAGCGGCAATATGCGTGTTTACAAAGATGGAAAAATCGTTGATCCGATGGATCTGACAAAGATGATTCTCGAATAGGATGCAAAGGGCGCTTTGAGCAAGGCTCAGCGCATACAGAGTTTGTAATAATATTCCAAAAATTGCATTCTGTTTTTATATGCAAAATTAAACCCCGTGTCCAGCACGGGGTTTTTACTTAATCGAGCAAGGACTAACTTATATCCCCTCTCAAACCACCGTATGTGCCATTCGGCATACGGGGCGGTTCAATGCAAAAATACCCTCAAACGCAAACTTCGTTTGAGGGTATTTGTTATTTACGTCGGATACCCGCCATTTACCGGTTCGTCGTCCCTGTCGTATCCCTTAAAATAACGTCATGCGCACCGCCTTCGACGATGCTCGTAGCCGATACGACCGTCAGCTTCGCATTTTTCTGCAAATCAGGAATCGTCAATACGCCGCAGTTACACATCGTCGATTTGACTTTCTGCAAGGACTGCCTCACGTTATCGCTGAGCGGACCTGCATAAGGAACATAAGAATCCACGCCCTCTTCAAACGAAAGCTTGCTGTCGCCGCCCATATCATAACGCTGCCAGTTTCGCGCCCGGTTCGAACCCTCTCCCCAGTATTCCTTCACATAACTGCCGTTAATCGTCAATTTCGCCGTAGGGGACTCGTCAAACCGGGAGAAATACCTGCCCAGCATCATGAAATCCGCACCCATTGCCAAAGCCAGGGTCATATGATAATCATAAACGATCCCGCCGTCGGAACAGATCGGCACATAAACGCCTGTCCTCTCAAAATATTCATCCCGTGCCTTGGCAACCTCAATCACGGCCGTCGCCTGCCCTCTGCCGATGCCCTTCTGTTCCCTCGTGATACAGATCGAACCGCCGCCGATGCCCACCTTGACAAAATCCGCTCCGGCTTCCGCCAGGTAATAAAAACCCTCTTTATCGACGACATTTCCTGCTCCGATCTTTACACGATCACCATATTTTTCACGGACAAAATCGAGGGTCAGCTTCTGCCACTCGCTAAAACCTTCGGAGGAGTCAATGCAAAGCACGTCTGCGCCTGCTTCCACAAGTGCCGGGATTCTTTCCGCATAGTCCCTTGTATTGACGCCCGCACCGACCATATACCGCTTATGCTCGTCCAAAAGCTCATCGGGATATGCCTTATGCGTATCATAATCCTTACGGAACACGAAATATGCCAGGCGCTGATCCTTTCCGATGATCGGCAAAGAATTCAGCTTGTTTGCCCAGAGAATATCGTTGGCTTCCGAAAGCGAAACCCCTTCCTGCGCATAGATGAGTTTTTCAAAAGGAGTCATGAAATTGCACACTTTTTCATCGAGAGGCGTTCTGCTGATCCGATAATCCCTGCTGGTAACGAGGCCTACCATCTTTCCTTCGGCTGTCCCGTCTTCCGTAACGGCCGTCGTGGAATGACCTGTTTTTTCCTTTAATGCCAGCAAATCAGCCAAGGTCTGATCCGGCCTGATATTCGCATCGCTCGTCACAAAACCAGCCTTATGCGATTTGACCTTTTTCACCATTTCCACTTGTTTTTCTATGGTCTGAGAGCCAAAGATAAATGAAATCCCGCCCTCCTTTGCCAAAGCGATCGCCAGCCTGTCGCCGGAAACGGCCTGCATGATCGCAGACACCATAGGGATGTTCATCTGCAAGGATGGTTCTTCGCCCTTCTTGAATTTTACGACCGGTGTTTTGAGCGAAACATTGTCCACCCTGCACTCCGTTGAAGAATAGCCCGGTACTAATAAGTATTCATTGAATGTTCTCGATGGTTCATCAAAAATGTGCGCCATATTTTCCTCCTGTTCGTTGTTTATTTTTCTTCGTGCATTTTCTATGATTTCGCTTTCCGCATCAGTTCTGGATGCCCAGGCGCATCCTTGTTCGCCTGCCGTCACTTTTCCAGACGATCGCCCGCTACGCCTCACATCGCGCCCTATGCCACAAATGCGCCGTAAATCGCCTTGATCGCCTTTTCAAAATCCTTGTTCTCAACGCCGACGATGATGTTCATTTCGCTCGAGCCCTGGTCGATCATCCTGATGTTAATTTTTGCATCTGCCAGAGCCGTGAAAAGCTGCGCCGATACGCCGACCCGCGCCGACATACCAGAGCCTACCGTCGCGATAAGCGCCATATTTTCAAAGGTCTCCATATGATCCGGCTTGAGCTGCCGTTTGATTTCCTCCGTGATCTCGTCGAGCTTGCCATCGATCGCCTCGTTTTCCAGGACTACCGAAACCGTATCGATCCCGCTCGGCATATGCTCAATCGCCACGCCATTATCCTCCAGAATGCCCGCAAGCTTTCGGATAAAACCTCTTTCATAGCTGAGCCCGTTCTTGGAAATCGCAATAACGGTGAAATCCTTACTGCCCGCAATGCCGGAAATGATCCTCCCATCCTGCTGCCTGCCAGGCTCTGCTGTGATCATCGTTCCCGGATCTTCCGGCTTGTTGGTATTTCTGATGTTGATCGGAATATTCGCAACCCGCGCCGGATATATCGCATCCTCATGCAAAACGGACGCTCCCATGTAGGAAAGCTCCCGCAGCTCTCGGTAGGAAATCGTACTGATTGGTTTCGGGTTTTTGACGATGCGCGGATCTGCCATCAAAAATCCCGATACATCAGTCCAGTTTTCATATACATCCGCTTTGACTGCCCTTGCAATCAGAGCACCCGTGATATCCGAACCGCCCCGCGAGAAAGTCTTCACGCTTCCATCTATTTTCGAGCCATAAAACCCCGGAACAACGGCTTTTTCGTGCTTTGCAAGCTCTTTTTCAATCACGGTATTCGTCAGATCCTCCATGAATCTGCCCTTTTCATCAAACTTGATCATCGCCGCCGCATCCACAAAATCATATCCAAGATAAGAAGCAATCATCTGTGCGTTCAGGTATTCTCCCCTGCTGGCAATATAGTCGGCGGATGCACCGGCTTCCAGGTTCGCCTTAATCTCGTCAAACTCCTTTTTCAGGTTGATTTCAGCGGACAGATTCGCATCCACGGCCATAAACCTGTCATATATCACCTGAAAAATTTGCTCATAAGGAAGCTTATGCTCGATATGCGTTTTGCACAGATACAAAAGATCCGTTACCTTGCTGTCCCCGTCAAATCGCTTGCCGGGTGCTGAAACCACCACATATTTGATTGCATCGTCCTCATCCAGGATATTTTTGATTTTTTTAATTTGCAACGCATCCGCTACGGATGAGCCGCCAAATTTCGCTACTTTCAGTCCCATTATATTTCCTTCCTAAGATCGTCTGCCTTATCCGTCTTTTCCCACGGCAGATCAATGTCGGTCCTGCCAAAATGTCCATAAGCAGCAACCTGCCGATAAATCGGTCTTCTCAAATCAAGATTTTTAATGATGGCCGCCGGTCTCAAATCGAAATGCTTTTCCACGATTTCCGCCAGCTTCTCATCAGATACCTTGCCCGTTCCGAACGAATCCACCAGCACTGATACCGGCTTGGCAACGCCGATGGCATAAGCCAGCTCAATTTCACACTTATCCGCAAGACCCGCCGCAACGATGTTCTTCGCTACATATCTTGCTGCATAAGCCGCAGACCGGTCTACTTTCGTAGGGTCTTTCCCGCTGAATGCGCCGCCGCCGTGTCGTGCATATCCGCCATAAGTATCGACGATGATCTTTCTTCCTGTCAGCCCGGAATCCCCATGCGGTCCTCCGATTACGAACCTGCCGGTCGGATTGATGAAATACTTCGTCTCATCATCCAAAAGCGCAGGATCGACGATCGGCTTTACGACATGTTCGATCAGATCCTTTCTGATCTGGGAAAGTTCCACGTCAGGGTCATGCTGGGTAGAGATGACGATGGTATCGATCCGCTTTACTTTATCACCATCGTATTCAACAGTAACCTGCGTCTTGCCATCAGGCCTTAAATATGTAAGCGTTCCGTCCTTTCTCACCTCGGTAAGCCTTCTTGCCAGCTTATGCGCCAGCGCGATCGGCATCGGCATCAGCTCCGGCGTTTCATTGCAGGCAAAGCCAAACATCATCCCCTGGTCGCCAGCGCCTGTTTCCTCCATCTTGTCCGCAGTCTCCGGCAGATCGCCTTCTTTGTATTCAAGCGCTTTATCAACACCCATAGCGATATCCGATGACTGTTCATCGATGGCAGTGAGGATCGCGCAGACGTTCCCATCATAACCATATTCGCTCTTATCGTAGCCTATGTCACAAATGACGTTTCTGGCCAGTTTCTGGATATCGATATAGCAGTTCGTGCTGATTTCTCCCATTACCATGGCATAGCCCGTGTTGACCGTTGTCTCCGCCGCTACCCTGCCCATCGGGTCTTCTGCCAGGATCGCATCTACGATGGAATCTGAAATCTGGTCGCAGATTTTATCTGGATGGCCTTCTGTTACGGATTCTGATGTGAATAATTTTTTCATTTTCCTGTTCTCCTTTTCATTCAAATATATGCAGAAACCTCTTTCCGGCAGACGGGAAAGAGGTACAAATCGCAGTTATCTTTCCTCATCTTTCAGAATAAAATATCCTGTAGGATTTAGCACCTTCTGTGTCATGTTAAATGAAATTCACAAGGTTGCCGGGCTTCACAGGGCCTAGTCCCTCCGCCGCTCTTAATAAGGATTTTTTGATTTCTTAATTTATTATTATATCGCAATTAAAATCTCTGTCAATAGTTAAACCATTAAGATTTCACCCTCTTGTAATTTTTTTTAAATAGGGTATACTTTCTATAGCAAACGAAGCGAGGTATTTAATTTGAGCAAACCAAAATTTACAGTCATCAAGGGAGGCCTGTCGGACTCCTTCCATGCTAAAACCAAATATTTTATTTCTGCATATGTAACGGATACGCGCCTTATGGGTGTGCTTGCCATATATGCGCACTGGAGGATCGCGGATTCCGATTCAGGGCAGAGCCTCCATCAATTCTTTTATATCGACTGTGAAGAAAGAGGCTTTGAAACCTACAAAAGCATTGTCGGCAATAATATGGAAGAGGTCGAACAAATGGAGCAAGCCCTGATCGGCGGGCTTGGTGCCGGAAAAATCGATATCACCCAGCGGCAGCTACAAGGCCTTCTGACCCATTATCGGAAGTTCAATCAGGAAAATGATCTTCCGCTTCCCGATAATTTCCCCGAATACAGTTTTTTGCTTGAGCCGGAAACGTTCCTCGAAGCCTATGAGGAAATCTATCTGATGCAGCGGATCTGCGGTGAAATCAGTTCCGATTTCCAGGCAGTCAACTATTTTCTCATGCGCGCCTTTGGACACGACCGCCGCGGAGCAGCCTATCTGGCCGACGAAAACTGCCCGTTAGACGTATACGATGGCTACAAACAGGCAACGTTTTGCAAAAACGTAATCGACCGGAACGAAACATACCCGGACGGCTCTGTCTCATATCTGTGCGAATCCTTGATCGAAATGAACGGCAATTACGAAACCGTTATTTCCGAGGTCATCGTAAAAAACAAGAAAGTGATTTTTCTCCGCCGCTGCTCCGGCTTCGCTGTAAGCACGGCCGAAGCTGCCATGATGCTGATGAAGACCGAATTCGTCACCGTATACGAAGTGCTTTTGTCCGACGCGGATATGAACCGCAATATCGGGGAGCTGACAGTAAATTTGAATACCGTTATGTCTACCCATGAAAACGGCAGGCTGTTCATGGCGTTCAAGCAAAACAACGACCACGTCAATAACCGCATTTTCCGCCTCAGCAACGATGTAAAGGGGCTGTATTTCCTCACCGATTACGGCCAGCTCATCGTGGCTTCATACAGCCTAAGCGATATCCGTTTCCTGGAAAACAAGCTGAAAAACAGCCCCCTGGCGCCGTATCTTGTGATTACGGCCAAATACGAGTTCAAAGAGCCTGTGCTGTTCGAATTCATCCAAAGCGATTTTGAAGATTTCAGCGCTTTTCTTGAATTCATCATGGAATGACCACCGCACGCCGCTGCGGCTTGCCAGCGCATATAGCGCAGATGGCACAGCTCATGCAAATCGTACAAATACCGCTAGGTACTGACGGATGTTGAAAAGCGCTGCCGAAAAACGCTTTTCACGAGGCTTTTCCTTTTTTCATTGAAATCAAATTCTTTTTTCAGTATAATAAAGGCATGAAGCAGGCGGGAAAACTCCCGCCATTCAGAATCATAAAAGCATGAAACAGGCGGGCATGCTCCCGCCACTCATATTAATAAAAGCACAATACAGGCGGGCGGACTCCCGCCATTCATATTACAACAATCAATAAGGAGCAGGAATATGCAGCACAGACAATTTAAAAAAATCGGCACAGATGTTTCATTACTGGGAATGGGCGTTATGCGTCTTGTGCAAGACGCCGAAGGAAAAATAGACGAGGAGGCAGCGATCAACCTCATCCGGACCGCCATAGATTCCGGCATTACTTACGTCGATACCGCCTATACCTATCACGGCGGCAACAGCGAAAAAATCATCGGCAAAGCGCTCAAGGATGGTTACAGGGAAAAAATCACCCTTGCGGATAAAATGCCGGCGTGGATTGCCAAAGATGAAGAACATATGAAATCCATTTTCTACGAACAGCTGGAGCGTCTGGATACAGAATGCATTGATATGTATCTTGTCCACAACATAACCGTTCCCATCTGGAAACGTGTAAAAAAGTTGAACGTGCTGCCGTTCCTCGAAGAGATGAAAGCACAGGGCAAGATCAAGCACATCGGCTTCTCTTTCCATGATTCCTTTGAATTTTTCCAGGAAGTAATAGACGCTTATCCATGGGAATTCTGCCAGATACAGCTCAATTATATGGACAAAAATCTCCAGGCAGGCGTAAAAGGGCTGAAATATGCCGCCGAAAAGGGACTCAGCGTCATCATCATGGAGCCGCTCAAGGGCGGACGCCTTACCGACCTGGTGCCGCCAAGCATCCAACAGCTCTTTGACGACTTCCCGATCAAGAGAAGTCCTGCTGAATGGGCATTTAAATGGCTTGCCAATATGCCGGAAGTAGCGCTCATGCTCAGCGGCATGAACGCAAAGGAACAAATCGCAGAAAACATTAAGATTATGTCAGATGAACATCTAAACGAACTTTCCAGCGAAGAAAAAGACCTCATCGACAAGGTATCCGATGAGTATAACAGGCTGATCAAATACTCCTGCACGGAATGCGGTTACTGCATGCCATGCCCTCAGAAACTGGAAATTCCAAAGCTAATCAGATATTTTAACGACTGGAACGTATATCACCACAATCCATCCACGAAGCTGGAGTATACGACTTGGATTGCCGATGGCCGCCATGCATCTGATTGTATCGGCTGCAAGGCCTGTGAGGAAAAATGTCCACAGTCGCTTTCTATTGCACAGGCAATGAAGGATACTGCGAAAGCGTTCGGCGTATAAGGAAATCGATGAAAACAAGCCGCAAAAAATCAGCTTGGACAAGATCCAATCATAAGGATAGCTTTTGGTTTTAAGCAGGCCGCCGCACTAACGGAAGCATAAACCGTTAATGTGGCGGTCTTTTTGTCTGGCAGCGATTTTCCTGCATACGCTCCATCCGCTATCTGTTGAATAACGCCTTAAATCAATGAAGCGCAGTTCCAAAGCAAATACAGGCAGGGAAAGGGCATACTGGAAATGATGATGTAGATAAGATGAACGGAAAAGCGTTGAGATGTGTTGTATATTTACAATTTTTCGGCTAAAATATAAATGAAATGTAAATTAGCCGAAAAGGAGACGCACATGGCATATATAAAAAGAAGTTTAGAAACAGTTGTCAAGCAAACTTCTAAGGAATACCCTGTTGTTTTGGTAACAGGCCCCCGGCAGGTTGGGAAAACGACAATGCTGCAAAAACTGATGGAGAAAACCGATAGGGGTTATGTAACGTTAGATGATTTGACGGAAAGAAGCCTTGCCAAATCCGACCCTGAACTATTCCTTCAACTCCATAAACCGCCTGTATTGATTGACGAAGTGCAATATGCTCCAGAGCTGTTCACCTATATCAAGCTGCACGTGGATCGGATACATGAGCCGGGTGCATTCTGGCTGACGGGTTCTCAGGTGTTCAAGCTGATGCAAGGCGTACAGGAATCCCTTGCGGGCAGAGTGGCAGTTCTTTCCATGACACCCTTGTCGCAAGCTGAAATAAGCGCAGGCGATACCGAACCATTCACGATAGATATGGAAAACCTGATGAAAAGGAAGAACCAAAGGATGGCGGCAGATACAAAAGAAATTTTTGAGCGTATATACAGGGGTTCGATGCCGGCTGTCGTAAGCGGAGCAAATACCAACAGCCAAATTTTTTATAGCAGCTATTTAAGCACATATATCGAGCGTGATGTGAAGAATTTATCTGATTCGATTGATTCCCTAAAGTTCATGCAATTTATAACTGCAGTGGCTGCCCGGTGCGGCCAGATGTTGAATATAGCAGAGATAGCCCGGGATTCAGATATCAATCAGGCACAGGCGAAGAACTGGTTAACGATATTAGAGACCTTGGGAATTATTTTTTACCTTCATCCATACTCCAATAATTTGTTGAAACGTCTTGTAAAAACTCCAAAGCTGTATTTTTATGATACGGGAATCGCCTGTTATCTGACGAAATGGAGCAATGCGGAAACGCTGGAATGCGGAGCGATGAACGGTGCTATTTTGGAAAATTATGTGGTGGCGGAAATCAAAAAGACATATATGAACTGCGGCAGAGAACCGTATCTGTATTATTACCGCGATAAGGACATGAAAGAAATCGATATCGTGCTAGAACATGACGGTGTATTGAACCCAATAGAAATCAAAAAGACAGCAAATCCAGGAACAGAGCTGATAAGAGTATTTCGCTTGCTGGACAAAGCATCCGTACCTCGTTCAAAAGGTGCAGTGATCTGTATGAAGCCGGAACTTGGTGCCATAGACAGAAATAATTATATCGTGCCTGTTTGGATGATATAGCAAAGCGCTTCCCATATAAAAACTGCCCCGAAACCGGGGCAGTTTAACGTTCTTATTGACAATTACCGTATCTGTCTGGTTTATTTGCCAATCATGTCCAGCATAGCTTTTTCGTTCAGAGCGTCAGCATATTCTGAATCCATCTCTCTGATTCCAGCAGGGAATTCATATTTTGCTAATCTTTCTACGAACGGATCTGGATCGAAGTGTTCAGGACCCCAAGCGCCGGCATCCTTCCAAATGCCTTTAGCGATCAGTTCCATCATGATTACAGGACCTACAGCAGTCTGAGCAACTACGGAGTTCGTCGTGTACTTCTTGATGCATTCCTGGTTGTCAGCGATCTGATAGAGGTATACTGATCTGTATTTTCCATCTTTCCATCCAGTTACCCAAGTACCTGCGCAGCCTTTACCTGTCATCGTGTCAGTTGCGCCAACCGGGCTAGGAATTACCTTGCAGACGAAGTCTCTCGGCGTAATTTCGCTGTCGCCAACCTTGATCTTCGTGTGCTTGTCAGACAGACCATATTCGAACAGAACGAGCAGCTTCTTTCTAAAGTCAGCCGGAACACCATACTTGAAGGTTACTCTGTTACAATCGATTTCTCTTGGAACGAGCAGTACTTCTTCGTGTTCTACGTTGATAACTTCTACATCGCCGATTCCGCCAGGGAAGTTGAAGATTTCAGGCTCTGAGAAGTGTTCTGTACAGAACCAGTGACCTTCTGGATGCTCTTCGTTC
>CAJUEB010000048.1 GCA_910585135.1 uncultured Eubacteriales bacterium | reverse complement strand
AGATGTCGAACGGTATATGCGGTATTTTAAAAAGAAAGATTCCGAATCGGTACTTCCAAATGAAAATAATACCGCGCTTTACCCAAAAGCAATACGATTTTCACTCAAATCCAAAGAAAAAGACAAATATATCGACGTCCCCCTCGCCGCAATGACATCCCACGAAACAATCGGACTCAAGCAGGTTAAAGTAACCATCAGCGGAAACGTCTATGAAGATGCGAAAACGAAAAAAGTCTTGATGAACGTCGAATCACCACAACCCGAAAACACAGCCGTGCAGAACGGAACGGTTGAATTGATTTTTGAAAGCAGCCCGCAGTCTGAAGGCCAGGCACGGGCAACGCAAAAAATGTTAGATCACATTGATTTTTAACTGAAAGGAGAACATCACTATGCCTGACACAAACCTGAGCAATGAATTCACCGGCTTGCCACTCGGCCTTCTTGTCAGCCAGCCTATTTTAGAGGTCGCAAAAGGCCAGACCGCATTGTGTGACGTATACCTGAATACTTTGTTCGAGCTTGCGTTCGAATATGACAAGCAAACCGATGAATACAAAACGAGAACCATCAAGTTCAAATTGAACAGACCGATTGTCAACAACGACGGAACGACCGATACCGTAACGGTAGACGTGGAAGCACCGATCCTATCGCTCGTTCCCGTTCCCGCATTCACCATGGAAGAGGCGACCGTAAACTTTTCCATGGAAGTCAAAACGCAGGACGTCGATAAAGACAGCACCACGGAAGAAGCGAAAAGCTCGCTCGGCTACAAAGGCTGGGGCTTTACCGCCAATATTTCCGGCTCTGTCACGACGACGCGCGAGCATACCAGGACAACCGATAAAAGCGCAAAGTACGATATCTTTGCACGGGCGGCACAGCAGCCTCCGGCGGAAGGCATGGCAAAACTCACAACCATACTGGCTTCAGTCATTGAACCGATTGAGGGCAAAGGATGAAATTCAGGGGAAACGATAAAACAGCAGTCGCCACATTTTTCACAAGATATTGGTCCCTGCTAACAGACGAAATACGGGACTTTGCCAATAAAAACTACAAACTGCCTGATACCAATAAATTTATCACGATGATCGACAATTTTATCCGAAATCTACCCACACCTCCCCCGCCAAATAGCCCGCTTGCCCACGCCGTCACCCTTCTTAACGCGCCAAATATGCGGGAAAATGCCGACTTAATAAGCGGCTATCTGTCAAACTTAACCACCGGGATACGTGTTCCCGCCGTTCCACCGCCTACCCCTGCCCCTGCTGCCCTATCTGTTATAAGGGATGACGGCGCAATCTTAGCAAATGGCAGTGCAGCTTCCCAGGCTGCCCTTACCGGCTGTTTCGGATTTACAGCATCCGATGCGGCAGCCTGTACGAACGCAAACAATATATCTGCCAGCAGGCTAATCGGAGATCGCAGCGTCGGCGTATTCTACCACAACACCATACACTCCGATACCAGCGTTTTGGGCGTCAAAGACCGCAGGGACGGAATTTTTAAAATAACTTGTATTTATGACCAAAAGGACGGTCATTATTACTTCGTCGGCATCGCTAAGCATGATGGAACCGAACGCCCTCCTGAAAGACGCGATCCCGTTGCAAAGTACAAGATACAGGAAAGCCTGATCCCGACGACACTATTGAAGGGCGATACGCTGCGCTTCCGCTGATTACGGCAAGAACCCGCCAGATCAAAACCCATCACAAGAAACGGCATCCTCTCCCTAGCGTATAAAGAGCTGCCTGCATCCAGTTTCCAAATGCAGGCAGCTGCTTTTCATATAGGCTGGGATGCCGCTTTATGCAGCGTACAAGACCCATCTTTGTTTCCGCTTTGTCTATCTCCGCCATCTTGTGCTTCCTGCTCCTTCTGTCATTTCTGCTATGCGCCCATAACGCTGCCTGCCCCTGCCTCCCTATCCAGAATAAATGAAGCTGGCTCAAAAGTAAGTAAATGAGAGGACTCCCAAAAGAACTGGCCGCACAGAAGCCCTTCTGCGCGGCCTTACTCATCCATTGACCTTGCCCATTAGCCTTACTCACCCATTGACTTTGCCCATCCATTGACCTTGTTTGCCCACTCCCTGCCAACGACCTTACTCCCGGAGCACATCGATGATCTGCTGCTTCAACACCGATCTGCCGGAAATAATAATCACGACCACACAAATCACAAGATTCAATACCGCCACAGCCACAAACGGAAGCCATGAAAGAAATGCCTCCGGCTGCAAATACCGATACACATGAACCATAAAGAAATAGAGTATCTTCTGGACGAAGAAAAAGAGCAGTGTTGTCACCAAAACGGAATAAATCCCATATCGAAGGCCTTCCTTCATCAGCATTTTGCAGAACCCCGCATCCGTGATCCCCATCGCCCGCAGGATACCGAATTCATGTCTGCGCTCGATCACCAGATACTGCATACTGTTCATGATATGCAGGATGCTGATTGCGAAAAGCACCGCTGCGATTCCATAGAAAAACAGCATTTTCTGGTTAAGGTATCGATTCTGGACTGCGATCTGTCCGCTGTAATCCTTCACGATACAGTGCTTGATTCCCGCCGTTATCTCCACCAAATCCTCTGCCACGCTGGACGCATCGCCATCCGCTGCAACTGAAATACTGATCGTCCGGTAATCGGACACCCTGAAGTTTTCCTCCATCTGCTCATTTGTCATGATGATATCGACCACCATGTCATACGAGCCTTGAAAAAAATTATCCACCCTTGCCAGCGGACGGGACGATATCGCCGCCACCTGCAAATCCCGCTCTTGATACCACGCATCCTCTCCCTGAAAGCGCAGCGCCTCCGCAGGCACTTGCGTGCTGCTCACCGTTTTCAGGCTGATGATATCTTGCGGGTGGACATCAAACGCATCGTAATTGCCCTGCCCATCCATGATCGTTTTAAAAACGACGCTGTTTTCCCGCCGCATTTCTTCCGGGTCAACGCTTCCTTCCAGAACATAATCGTTTAAATCGGCCAGCATCTCATCATCGTATCCATAAAGATTGACCTTGATCGCAAAATCATCCTCCCCAGTCTGGACGGCAATCCCGTTGTATTTTTCCATCAGCTCCGGATCCGGCTCTTCCGTCGAATACCCCAGCTCCGGATAATACTCCAACCAGTGAAATGACCCATCGGCAAAGGAAATTTCTCCCGGCAGATAGCGGACCGGATGCACCGCTTGCACCCCACAGACCTTTTCCATCTGCACGGCTGCCTGCGCAGGAATCACATCAGCCAGGGAATCCGCTTCCTCATACACCTGGAGATCAGATCCAAGCCCATCGTCCGCCTTAAACGTCAGTTCATTATTTCGCTGCGTATTTTCCGTCACATAAGCGGCGCTGAGGAAAATGATGCTCCCCACGGACATCGAAAGCAAAATCCCAAACAAAATGCTCTTTCTGGAAAACATGAATTTTTTCGTCAGCACGCCCGCCATATTTTCCCGCTTTATGCTGTATATTTTCCTGTTTTTTGCATACTTTTCGGTATCCTGCTCCATCATCTGCCGAATCACCTGACGCCTCATCCGCCGCACAAGCTTTATGCAGATCAAAATCAAGATACAGAATACAAAGACCGCACCAAAGAGCATCACATCCCAGCTAACCGAAAAGCTGCCTGCATCTGGAAGACTGGCCGCACCCCCTGCACCTTGTTCCGAGCCTGCCGTATGCACCACCTGGCTCTGCGTGATAAAAATCTGACCGCTTTTTCGATAAATAAGACCCGCAACCCAGTTTCCTACGAAACACCCGGCAGGATATGCAGCAAGAAACGTCAATCCCAGCTCCGAAAGCAACACGCCAAATGCCAGCGCATCCGTCATTCCTACCGTCTGCATCACGCTGTACTGGGCGATCCTCCTGCTAACCGAAATCTGAAACAGGCTGTAAATGATGAAGACGCCAAACAGCCCCAGCGCAATCAGGATGACCCGCTCGGTCAAGCCGCCGCCCGCATTGAGCTGTCCCCAAATATAAGGGATTCCTGCGCCTTTGTTCGCCAACCCCGTTTTGATGATTTCCAGCTTATTGGCAGGCAATTCAGATCCGACATACTCCGCGATGCCGTTATTCCTGTGAAGATCACCGCCGCTGATGCCAAATCGATCCGTAAAAGCCTCCGCCTGCTGATAAACATGACCGTTTTCCTTAAATTTCAGATAAAGGAATGTACCGTTCATGCCATAATCCAGCGTACTGTTTACGAACACCTGCATATCTGTTTTAAGCAAGTCCGGCAGCTCTTTTGGCATTTCCGTCAAAATTCCGCTGAGCGTAAATGTCTCCCCATCAAGCGTCACCTCGCTGCCAATCTCCGCGTCTTTTCCCAGGTTCTGCAAGGTATGCGCATCCATCGCGATTTCATTCTCACGCTGCGGGTATCTTCCCTGCGAAAGCTTTCTGCCCATCATGTCCAGGTATCCCTGATCCGCATATACAAACTGGATCGAATACGGCTCTTCAATGGCCTTGCGCACCGTTTCAACGCCGAAGGATTCCAGCTCGTATCCGTCGCCTTGCGGTTCTTCAAAAAAATCCGCCGCCCACGGAAAATCTCCCCTCGTCGCGTAATGCCAATCGCCGTATTCCGCCCGCGCATTTTCCAGTGCAGCATCCCTTCCGCTCTCCAATAGCGACCCGATTCCCGCAAGAAGCGCCGCAGACACGGCGATGCCAAGAAAAAGAGCCGCCGTTTGTTTTTTGTAATACCGCATATAGGCTGCCGCCAAGCGAATCATGTTTCCCATACGATGCATCATATCACACACCTGCCTTTTTCCAACCCTGCTCCGAGAGCAAAGCCCCGTCCTCAATGTGCAGGATACGATCACAGCTCTGCGCCTGTGCCTCGTTGTGCGTTACCATTAAAATCGTCTGCTGGAATTTCTGGCAGCTATTTTTCAAAAGTCCCATCACTTCCACGGACGTACGGGAATCCAGATTGCCCGTCGGCTCATCCGCCAAAATGATCGCAGGCTTGTTCGAAAGCGCCCTGGCCAGCGCTACCCGCTGCTGCTGTCCGCCGGAAAGCTCGCCCGGATATTTCCTTTGCTTTTCCCATAGACCAAGCTCCTGCAAAAGCGCCCGGATATAAGCATGGTCTACGTGCTTTCCCCGGTCGAACGTAACCGGAAGCGCTACATTGTCGTATACGTTCAGGACTGGCATCAAGCTATAATTCTGAAAGACAAACCCGATATTCCTTCTCCGGAATATCGTCAGCTCCTTCTTCCGCAAAGCGGCGATGTTCTGCCCCCGGATCACGATCTCACCGCTTGTCGGAACATCCAGACCGCCGATCAAGTTCAAAAGCGTGCTTTTGCCCGAACCAGAAGAGCCGACGATCGCGATGAATTCGCCCTGGCCGACCGAAAAACTGACGTCGCGCAGAGCATGAACCAGGGTTTCCTCTTTGCCATATACCTTATCGATGGCATTTACCTGCAATATTTCCATAAATATCTCTCCTTTCTCCTTTATGCATTCAATATAGCAGGCAAATCTTGCGTTCCGATAACAAATATGAGCCTCAATTTTGACAGTTTTGTAAGAATACCGAAAAACAAGTGCCAGAGCCGTATTCCGATTTGACAGCCATATAGCCCTTTTCCCGTTCTACGATCAAGCGGGACAGATACAGTCCGATTCCCGAACCCTCCTGGCTCTCCACATCCTTGCTGCGGTAAAACCGCTTAAAAATATCCGCCAGCTCTTCCTGACGGATTCCAATCCCATTATCTTCAACGCGAATCTCAGTATACATCTGCATCTTATTTACCGCGATGCGGATCTGGCCGCCGTAATCCGTGTACTTGACCGCATTCTCCAAAAGATTGACAAATACCTCAGCAGTCCATTTGCTGTTATGACAGACGCAAAAGTCCTCAAACGGCTCGCACGCAATGGCAATATTCTTCTTATCTGCTTTTGCATAAACGGTATTCACCGCCCGCAGCAGCGTCTTTCGCAAGGGAGCTTCCTCGATCTCAAATGCGATCGCATCCTGCTCGAGCCTTACCATCTTAAACAGCGAACCTAAAATCCAGTCAATCTTTTCGAGCTGCTTTTTCATTTTTTGATGAAATTCCTTCTGTTTTCCGGCGTCCGTTTCCTCCTGCAAAAGCTCACGGTACATGCAAACATTCGCCAGCGGCGTTTTCAACTGATGGGACATATGGGAGATCAGGCGTTTTACCTGTTCCTTCTCCGCCTGCGCCCCATTGATTTCACGCTCTGTTTTTTCTGCGATCCGGCACGCTTTGTGTGCAAGTGCAGACAATTCCCCCTCCCGGGTTTCCGAAAATGAAACAGGCTTTCCCGCAAGCAATGCATCCAGCATCCGGTCGATTTCCCGGTACGTCCGTTTCCTTTGATACCGCGCCGCTGCCGCCGCCAACACGGCAAATACGACAACGACAGTTGCAATTCCCATGAGCAGCGTCATCTCTAATCTTCCCTCCAAATATATCCCATGCCATAAACCGTTTTGATCCGCTGGGGAGATTTCGGGTCATCTTCGATCTTATCCCGCAGCCGTTTGATATTGACGGAAACCGTATTTTCATCCACGTACTTGCCCTGGCTGTCCCATACAGACGATAAAATCTGCTCCTTGGATAATACCTGATTCCGATTTTCCAGAAAGTACAGCAGCAGTTGGTATTCGAGCTTGCTGCACGGAATTTCTGCATCTGCTTTAAATACCTTGCACCCGTTTTTATCCACAGTGATACCACCGGAAGTTACCATATGGCTTTCCTTGCAGCCCTGATCGGTCAGCTTCCGCAGCCTTGCTTTCAACACGGCAAGAGAAAACGGTTTCGTCATAAAATCATCCATGCCCAGATCTAATGCTTTTACCTCATCGAGTTCCGTATCCCTGGCGGTCAACATGAGAATCGGCGTTTCATGCCGCTTCCTGGCCTGTGTGCAAAAGTCAAAGCCGCTTCCGTCCGGCAGATTGCAATCTAGCAGAACGCAGTCGCATCGCTCATGCTCCATGATTTGCAGCCCTTCCGCCTTGCTTTTCGCTGTTAAAACCTGATATCCCTCGTTTTTCATGGAAAATGCAAGACCCTCCTGCAAATCCAGATCATCCTCAACGATCAAAAGCTTTTTCATCTGTGTCGAAAAACCCCCGTTCTGTCCTTGTCTTCCTACTCCTTCTGCGCTTCTTGCCCTTCCTGAACGTTCCACTCCTGCTGCGCTTCTTGTCTTTCCTGAACTTCCCGCTCCTGCTGCGCTTCCCGCTATGCGCCCGTAACCGTCGCGTGCTGGCGTCTGTAGGTATCGTTATCCTTTTGCGCAAGTTCCTGCTCTACCTGTGCAAGCTGACGCTGCAATTCTTCTTTTTTCTGCGGATCGTCCGTCATCCTGACCTGCTCGCTAAGACGCGTCTCTTCTTCCCGTAGCTTTTCGATTTCCCGGTCTACTTTCCCGGTATCTGTCGTGCAAATTTGCGCCTTGCGCTCTGGCTCATAACGATCGTATCTCGGCCGTTCTGCCAGCTTTGGTGTTTGCGGCGGAGCTGGTTCTTGCGACGGGGCTGGTGCTTGCATCGAATCCGGCTCTTGCGAAGAAGCTGGTCCTCGCATCGAATCTGCCTCTTTTGCAGATGCCCGCACCTGTTTCTTATCCGCCGATTTTGCCGTTTCTGCCTGCTCCTCCTTCTGCTGCCATGCCTGTGGCAGCTGATAAGCCGTTTCGTTTCCGATTCCTTGCATACTCATATTTCATGAACCTCCCTTTCACATCATTTACATCCATTTTAACGCTTTTTTCCAAAGCTTCAATGCATCTGCTGTGAAATGCGCGCAGGCTGTTGTGAAATGAGCAGCATCACGCTGAAGCAAACCATATTATCCGTGATCCGAAGATCCACCTTGCCTCCACACCGGCTGGCAGCCTCCTTTATATTCGAAAGACCTGTCCCCTGACGGATGCGGCCTCCATGGCTTTTTCCTTGTCCATGACCTTCCTGGCAAAAGCTGTTTTCGATTCCGATCCATAAAAATTCTCCCTGCATGCGGCTTGAAAGGCGGATCACCCGCTCCATGCCCGCAGGCATTTTTCCGCAAGCATCGATCGCATTATCCAAGGCGTTCGCTACGATCACACACAGATCCACCTCATCCGCAAAACAAGGGTTTGGCAGCTTCAAGAAACCCTCCATGACAATCCCCTTGCGCCTCGCCAACACAAATTTATTTTCAAGCAGCACATCGAGCGCAGGGTTTCCGGTCCGAAACGGGAAAGCCATCTGCCCCGCCGCCTCATCCAGCCTTCCTAAATAAGCCTTCGCTTGGTCAACGCGCCCTTTGCTCAGTAAGCCCTTAACCACCGAAAGATGATTCCTGATATCATGCCGGAGCGCTCTCGTACTATCATAATGCGCCTGTGCCTGCGCAACATATTGCTCCTGAAAATTCGCTTTCTGCACCAGCATAGCAAGCTTTGCATCCAGACAAAACTGGCTCGTCAGCTTCCGGTACGCATACATCACGCAGAGCACGCTGATAATCCCGGCCGCCTGCACCAGCAAAATGCTGCCGTCGCCCAGAAGATCCGCCCTGACATCGGTATCAATCGTGACCACATTCCCATAAAGCTCGTAACTGATATAGCTGCTGGCCGTTAAAACCATCAAAAGCGGGGCTAAGCTCATCAAGACATATTGTTTCCCGGCCGCAGATTCCTGTTTTACGCATTTGCAGACAGCCGCATAGCAAAGGCAGGAAAGTCCCAATGCAACAAGCGTCCCGCCGATCATAAAAACCCGTCCCCAAACAGCGGGAGCAAGCGGATAAAGATACGGCGCACCAAGTGCCGATGCGGAATTGACAATGCCAAAGCAGAGCTGCATCACCTCTGCCGCGACTACGCCGTGCAAAACCGCGCGTTTACGATCCATTTTCAAAATCACAACACTGCCCGCTATTAATACCAGCAAGAAGAAAAACGCTTTTAAGGCCTCTGATACCGGCAGCTTGGCCACGATGCAGCCGAAAACGATAAAGCAAACAAGTTGCAGCGGCGCTGCCTTTCTCCCCGCCAGCTTTTCCAAAAACAAAAACTGGATCAATACCTCCAGGAAACTCGTGCAGCCGCCGTAAATTCCATCGATCATACGCCGCCTCCTGCCTCTTGCATATATTGAAAAAGAACTGATGAAAATTCGTTTTGGCGCAAACGGGAGACTGGAATCTGTTCATCGTTCAGCAAAAATGCTTGTCCCGCTTTATAGGTTTTCAGATATTGCAGATTCAACAGATAGCTTCTGTGGCAACGAAAAAAACGGGAGTCCAGCTTCCGTTCCAATGCCTCGATTTTATCATAATAATCGAGAACGCTGCGATCCTGCAAATGCAAGTACACCTTGCGGTTGATCACCTCGCAATACACGATATCATCGAAACGGATGATGCTCCACTCCTTCCCTTTTTGCACCAGCAGGCAGGACTGCCTGGATGCCCGGAGCGCGGAAAGCAGCCGCTTCATCGTCCGCTGAAACAGATGATCTGCAAACGGTTTTACCAGATAGCCAAATGCCCCCACTTCAAACGCATCGAACACATAGTCCTCCAACACCGTGACGAAGATCAGAAACCCGTGAAAGCCCTTCTTTCTCAGCTTCCGGGCAGTTTCAAACCCATCCGGCTTTTCCATGCGGATATCGAGCAGAAGGACATCCAGCTTTCCGGGGTGATCCAAAAGCGCCCTTCCGTTCGAAAACCGCAAAATCTCCACCTCCACGCTTTCACGCGCAAAAAACGCAGCCGTTTTTTCAGCCAGCAGCTCCAGCATATATGCTTCATCGTCACAAATCCCAATGGAGATCATCTGTAATCCTTTCGTTTTTAAAAATGCCGAGGGCAGCAATGCCATAATAAACAAGCTGACCAGCAACTGCCAGGCGGCGACAATACCATAACAAGAAAACCTGCCCAGAATATGCCGCGCGGCGGTAAATTTCTTGCCAGCCTCTTGCCGCTGCTATCACAAAGAAGCTTGCCAGCACGCGTTTCAATAAACAGTTCCCTATGGCAATGCCGATAGAATGTTCCACATTTATTATAACATACAATCTTATCACAGGCGTTCCAATGAACACTCCCCAGCAACGCGAATCGATCAATGCGTTCATTTTAATATGCAAGCGCACCAACGTGTATTTCAATAAACACGTCCTTGCGGCAATTGAGATGGCCTTCAATCGTTAGATTCTTGCTCTAACTTTGAGAGGCCGGCTCAAATGCCGTACGTTTCAATAAACAATTCCCAGTTATCCCCGTTTGATCATGCGTGCGCAATCACGCTATCCCCATGATAGCTGAACCCGTTATACTTTTCAAGAATACCTTATTTACAAATATCAGCTATTTTTCTGCGATGAAACGCATACACCGCCCCCTCGGCTTGCCACTGCTTGCTGCTTGCTACTGTAGCTAAATGTCGATCTATTTTGCTGTGATAGGACACACGCTCCCTCCCTGCTAACCCATCGCTGCAATCCTTAGTTTTTATACATATCTTATACATCCGCTATATCCCGGAATTCTCCTAAAAATGTAAAGTTTTCATGATTTCGTGCAGTTACTGCACACTAACTTTCTCTAATTCGCTGCATAATGCGCCCTTTTATCCCAAAAAAGGAATATTTTGTGTTATTTCAGGATTTGTTCCAGAAAAATTCAATATCAGCAAAACGATTCTGGCAAAAAAATGTGTATGTTTATGCATCATAACGAAAAGCTATGCAAAATTCCCGTTTTTACCTGTTCGTTAGTGTGCAGTAACTACTGTATTTTTCAAAAAAGTTACATTCCCGATCGAAAGGGGGCGCTGATCCGCTCACTTGCTGGTCTGCCCATTCTCTGCGCAATCCATTCTCAAATCCGCCCATTCACAACAGGTTTGCCAGGTCTTTATTCACTCACAGCAAGTGCGCCAGGTCTTCATTCCCTCACAACAGGTTCGCCAGGCCTTCATTCCCTCACAACAGGTTCGCCAAACTGCTATTCCTGCCCTGCATCCTCCGTCGCCAGTGCTTCACACAGCTTCGCAAAATACGTACAGCACGACGACAGCATCATCGCTGCCGCAAGGGCAGTTTCTTCTTTCGACAGATCCTCCCGGCACGAAATTTCCTGCTCCGCAAAGGCTGCCGCTGACTTTGCAAGTCGTTCGTTTTCCGAAGCCCAAGCATCATAGACTTTCAAAAAATCGATCTTTCCCTCCTCCTGTGGCATCAAGCCTTTGATATGGCCAAGCTGCAAGGTCTGTTTCAGGTTCATGATACAAAGGATCTGAATAATCTGTTCTTTATTATATTTTTTTCCTTTCAACGGCTTAATCAGCCGTTCCTTGCTATAATTGTTGATCATGGTTTTCGTAACGCCCTTTTCTTCCGTAAGCCGTAAAATCTGATCCATGTAAAGGTCGATCTCCGGAATTTTTTCACTATCGAGCGGCATATCCCAAAGTTTCGTATCGGCAAGAGATTTCAAGTTATCCATCGCTTCCTCCATGTATGATATAAAATGTTTTCGCTCATATTATATTACAAGAAAAAAATATTTTTTGCAATAATAGGGTTGATAAAATTGCTTTATATGGTATTATTATATTTATAATATAGTTTTAAATACTACTTAATATATTCTACTTCTCTATATTTTGCTAAAATTCGATAAAAATAGCTTAAGCAACAAAATGGGTAATTCCTTACTTGCTGTAAGGAACATTAACCATAAATATGTTGTAGTAGAAAGGATTTGACAAAATGCCTAAATTGTTTTTAAACGCACGTGACCCGCTCAGCAGCTATACTCACTTTATCGGACTGATTCTATCCGTAGTAGGTACCGTTATCATGGTCATGAAAATCCTCATGGGTCATTTTTACGATGCACAGATCATGGGGCTGATTTTCTGCCTCTCACTAGCCGGATTGTATGGAGCCAGCAGTCTCTACCATTTTTCCAACGGAACGCCTACAGTGATCAAAAAACTGCGCAAGCTGGATCATTCCATGATTTACGTCCTCATCGCAGGCTCTTATACGCCGCTTCTTTACGCCATCCTGCCTGCACCGAAAAACATCGTATTGGTCTGCGCGATCTGGTGTATCGCGCTTGCCGGAATCGTGATGAAGCTCCTCTGGATCAATGCACCCAGGAAACTGAGCGCCGCTTTGTATATCCTGATGGGCTGGTTCATCGCCATAGATTTTCCGGCACTTGGAAGCCTGCCATTTGGCGCAGTGTTCCTGCTTGCTGCCGGCGGCCTTCTTTACACGGTCGGAGGCGTCATTTATGCAATCAAAAAACCGAACATCAGTGAAATGTTCGGCTTCCATGAAATTTTTCATATCTTCGTCATCCTCGGCAGCCTATGCCACTACCTGATGGTACTGCTGTATTTCGTCTAGCCCGCATAAGGCAGACCGAACCAGGCGACTTCGGGTAACCGGCCCAAAATGAAATTCGAAAGTGGGCAAGTCCGCTTGCCCGTTCAGGCAGTCCCTGCCATCGGGAAGCAGTATGCTATTATAAAAGTAAGCATATCGTTCCGTTCGCATGTCATTGATATCATTTCGCTAAAGAACGATAAAAATCGATTCCATCTGCGGAAAGCTCATAATAAAACACCAAAAATTCCTCTGGAACAGAAGCACCTTTGATGCTTTCTTCTGCCACCGTCAATCTGATAATATTTGTATTTTCATATAATGTGATTGTGGTGTTTTTTTCCAGTTCTTTGTCACCGAAATGTGCAGCAGGATACTTGTATGAAATCAAATCGTATTGTTCCTTTGCGTCTTCCAGTTTTTCTTCCAATTCACTTTGGCGTTCCTCCACATCTGAATC